>JALSPX010000200.1 GCA_026985755.1 Sulfurovum sp.
TATCCATTTACCCCAATAGGAAAAGGTGAAAAGCCAAAAGGCGCAAGATGGGGATTTCAATCCAATACATGGTATAAACCTAGCGAACAAAATCTCTATAGGCAAAATCAGAAAAAATATACACGTTGCTGGATTACGAATGTTTGGAACGGCGAAGCTGCTGATGTACGTTTAGGACTAGAAGTTCAAGATTATATCCTCGGGGTAGGAGAGGGTGAGCACGCAAATGATGTGAATTATGCAACCTTTATGGAGTATATGCGTCAGATTCCTTCTGGAGAGATAGTAACTGTAAAAGTTCGACACTATGACTCTAAGACAAAGACTCGAAGGATAATAGTACGTCGAGGTATAGCACCGTAGGAGTTTGGATGAATACTTTATTTATTATTGCTATTGTTTATATGGGGTTATTTAATGTCATAACAAGTTACAGGTTATATGCAGATGAATACTATAATCAAATACAAAAAACACTCCAATATCTACTCATTTGGGTGCTGCCTCTTGTAGGTAGTTTTACGATAGCATTTTTTTTGAGTCAAGATATAGCACCAAACAAGAAATATCCATGGATAGTTAGGGTAGTTGCTGGGTTATTTATGATTAAACTTACAAAAGATGCTAATGGGTTAGGCTACCCATCTTCCATGAATGAATATGGTGGCTGTGATGGCTCTGGTAGTGGACATTATGGCTGTAGTGGAGATGGTGGAGGGTGTGGTGATTAAAAATATGAGATGGTGTAAAAAACTTCAATATATGACACTTGACATTAAATCAAATTTATAGAAAGGCTATAAATGAATGAACGCTTATTAAACTTAATCACAAACCCCTACACATGGGTAATTATTGTCTTCATAATGGCTTTACCTTATCTACTCAACTATATGAGACGGTTTTACCCCGAGAAGTTACGTATGCAGATGGAAAAAGAAGAGGCTTGTACTTTAGAGTTACAGCAAAAACTAGAAATGAAGCGTATGAGGAAGTACATCACTATAGGATTTATATTTTCAGCTTTGCTTACGGTTTGTATAGTAAACTATTTTGAGATAGAAAAAAGAAATATTAGTTGGATTTTTATTATAGGCATGACACCAATTACGCTCTATGCAATGATAGTTGAGCATAGAATAAGCAAAGGTAAAAAGTGTTTACAATTTTATGATAAAAAAGAATTTTTCATCTTAGTTGGAATATTTGTTGTTGTAACCGCGATTATTGTGACTATAATATTAAAAATTTTTGCTAAATAGAAGGTGAGACAAGTATGCAAGACACAAAAATAGCCCTTACAGGAGCCAGTGGCTTTGTAGGTCAAAAGATACAGAAACATTTTAGAGAGTGTGTCGTTATCAAAAGAGATGACAGTGAAGCTGAGATTATTAGAAAACTAGAAAATGTAGATGTGGTCATAAACCTTGCAGGTGCTCCTATAGTGAAGCGATGGAGTGAAGCATATAAAAAGGTACTCTATCGTAGCAGAATAGAAACCACGAAGAGACTAGTATCTGCCATAAACCGTAGTAATGTTTCGTACTTCATCTCTACATCTGCCATAGGTATATACCCCAATGACATACGATGTGATGAAACGTGTACCAAGTCAGACAATGCTTTTCTAGGTACACTGTGTGAGGCATGGGAAGCAGAAGCAAATAAATGCACCAAACCCACAGCCATACTTCGTTTTGGTGTAGTGCTGGGTAAAGAAGGTGGTGCTTTACAAAAGATGTTATTGCCATTTAAATTGGGTTTGGGAGGAACTATAGGCAATGGTGAGATGATGATGAGTTGGATAGCACTATCCGATTTGATGCGTATGTATCAATTTTTAGTACAACACAGATATGAAGGTATATTTAATGCTGTCACACCCAAACCCGTGACTAATAAAGTCTTTACAAAATCTTTAGGAAAAGCATTGAAAAGACCTACTTTTCTACCCTTGCCTGAGTTTGTGTTAAAATTATTTTATGGTGAAGGTGCATCGATTTTGCTTGATTCTAAAGAGGTATACCCCAAAGCTATAGAGGAGAAAGGTTTTGTTTTTGAGTATGAGGAGATAGAGCTTATTTTCAGATCAAAGGATGTCTGAGAAGGTATGGCTAGTCAGAGGTAAGGGGGAGTAGGGATGTTTGGAGGTTTTTGTTT
>JALSPX010000201.1 GCA_026985755.1 Sulfurovum sp.
ATATAGTTTAAAACATCAAAGTCAGGTGGGATACTATAAAAAAGCGATTGGGGATATTACGGGGAAAAGCACGGAGGGGATGATTGTTTATTTGTTGGATGATGGGATTGAATTATCCCAAATCTAATGATAACCCCACACCATAAGCAAAGTATCTAATACAAAAACCCAAACAACCATAAAGGTATTTTGTTTTTGTACCCTATCTCTATCTCATCGGCAGCGACATAGGAGTCTTGCATATCTTTTATCTGCTTGAAGCTTTTATTTTTTCCGCCTATTTCAAAGGTATATCTCTCTTCCACCAAAAAATCACCTTGCTTTGCCACATAGATAGACTCATCAATAAAAAGGTTTTTACTGGCTGTATAGTTTTTTATCTGATTGATAAAAAAGGCTTCTCTTGCACTGCCTGTATCTATATGTGCAGTAAGTGCATAGGATATATTGGTATTTTGCATAAATATTTTTTCAGGTTTACTCATAATGCTATAGCCTTTTTCTTTACTACGTATGCTATTGATAATTTTTGCATCTTCCAGATAGACCAAGTAGGTATAGAGTTTGGGACGAGATATCTCTGTCGCTTTGGAGAGGTCTGTAATATTTGGTACAAAGGGCACATTAACAGCAAGCATATAGAGCAACTTTTTTAGCTTGGTAATCTGTTTCATATCGATGGTATTAATATGAGGTAAGTCTGACTCTAGTATGAGATTGATAATCTGGACGATACGCTGATGGTATGTTCCCTCATCTTCCAATATAAACGGATATGCCCCATACTTCAAGTACGCCTTAAAAAGCTTTAAAGGCTTGATTGTTTTACTTATTTGGCTTGCGATGGCTTGGTGATTGTTTAGCACCTCTTCCAAGCTATAGGCATCAAAATGTACTATCTCTTTGAGGGAGAGGTATTCTCTAAATGAGAGATTTTCAAGCTGATAGATAATGCTTCGTCTTGATAGGTCTGCATTCTGTTTAGCTATTTGCAATATAGATGAACCAGAAAAAACAACACGTAGTGCCAACGTATCATAAATGTTTTTAATGTGTGTAGACCACTCTTGATATTTATGTACTTCATCTATAAACAGCACTTCTCCTCCTTGCTGTTCAAATGTTTTAGCAAATTCAAAAAGAGAGATGGACTGAAAGTAGGGGTTATCTAAAGAGACATACAATGCTTTGTCAGAGTGTGTATAGTGTTCTTTGATGTATTGTAGCATCATGGTAGTTTTACCTAAACCACGCTGACCAAGTATGCCTATAGAGCGTAAGTTCCAGTTTATTTGGGTGTAGAGGTATCTTTTTTTGTCGAGACTTACACGGTCTAAAAGGTGTTGTTGCTCTTCAAAGAGTGTTTCAAACTGCATCTATTCTCCTTTTTGTAAATAAAGTATAACATAATTTATTTAATTTGTAAATATATATTTACATACTGGCAGGGCTGTATTGTGGAAAAAAGAAAAAGGAAGAAAAAAAGGAAAAAAAGGGGACAGGCTACTTTAATAAAACTATTCCAAACTAGTTTTTTGAAGTGAAAGAGAGTAAAAGTAAATAGGTCCTAGTTGCAAATTAAGGCTCAGCGGTTGAATTTTCACCAATAAAATACACTATGCCTTCTAACACTTAAGGTGATAGTGCGACCATTGTGCATATGACCCTACAACAAAGATAATAGGAGCGAAGCAAGATTAAATATACTCTAGTTCTATAATCTATCTCTTTCATTAGGTCTGTTGTCGATTTGGCATTCTTTATAGGTATTATTGTTCTGTTTGTATATCATTACTCCAATAAGGATATTACACAAGAAGAATAAAGATAAGACAATTTGCTGTGACGTCATCAAAATACATTTATGTTATAATAAATCAAAAAGGAACTACTATGTCATTAAGTGATATTCAAAATATGCCTTTGGAAGAGCGTTTGTATCTTATGGAACAGTTATGGGATAGTTTTAAGTATGAAAAAGAAATTGTAAATCCACCTGTTTGGCATAAAGATGTACTCTCTCAGCGATTAGAAAAATATGAAAAGGGAGAAGTAGAACTACTCTCACTTGAAGAACTAAAGTCATCACTGTAGACGCCAAAGTGATTGTTCATGCAATCATGGATGACAGAAGAGACCCTAA
>JALSPX010000202.1 GCA_026985755.1 Sulfurovum sp.
CTTTTTCATCTCCTAATTCTTTTTCTTGGTCAAGGAGTCCAATAGCGATAATCCCTGCTCTGTTTTCTCCTTTATAGAGACCTTCCATGGCTGCGAGTTTCATGGGTTGTGTTTGTGCGACTTCATAAGCAGATTGGTCTCCTGAGGTGAGCATGAACAAAGAGGCTAAAAGCCCAAAAGATGCAGCGACTATCATACTGCGTTTGGCAAACATCACTTCTCGTCTTTTGATGAGATACCACGCACTCACGCCTATGACAAACACCGATGCCAAGACATAAGCACTACTAATAGTATGTAAAAACTTACTCACAGCATTGGGGTTGAAAAAAACTGCTGCAAAGTCATGCATCTCGTTACGTGCGGTGTCTGGGTTGAAGGTCATACCTACAGGGTGTTGCATCCATCCATTGGCTACGAGTATCCATAGGGCTGAGAGATTAGAACCAATGGCTACGAGCCATGTAGATGTAAGGTGCATTTTTTTACTTACTTTCTCCCAACCGAAGAACATCACAGCAAAGAAAGTCGACTCCATAAAAAATGCCATCAATCCTTCTATGGCAAGCGGTGCACCGAAGATATCGCCCACTATCCAAGAGTAGTTTGACCAGTTGGTACCAAACTCAAACTCCATGATGATACCCGTTGCTAATCCAATAGCAAAGTTAATAGCTAAGATAGTCATCCAAAATTGTGTGGTTTTTTTCCACCACACATCACCCGTTTTGACATAGATAGCCTCCATAATGGCGATGATAAACGTAAGTCCCAATGTAAGCGGGACAAAAAGCCAGTGATACAGAGCCGTCAGTGCAAATTGGGCACGTGACCAGTCTATCAGTTCTGCAGTATGTTCCATCTATTACTCCTTGCTTTCTGTGAGTTGTTCTAAAATATACCTACTTCTTTGGGCATCGGTATCAAATTTTGTTTTGAGGAGATTGGGAAAAAATATCCATTTGATAATGACAAAAAGTATAAAGAGTTTAATAGCTATAAGTAGCCAAAGTTTTTTACCTATCTTCATGCTTTTAAATCCATCATAGTAAAGATGATATATTTGCCTTATGATATGCACCTGTAGACCTTCTTTTGAACATATGGCAGGAATATAGCACGTTTATGGACATATGTCAAGTATTTAGAATGTTATGTTATACTTTTTTTATGGGACGTGATAAATTAAAACGAAAATTACAATTTAAACCGCTGTGTACCTCTTTTGGTTCCTTAAGCTGTAAAAGTGAAGATACCATCCATTTATTGCATGAAGAGATGGAAGCACTTTATCTTATGGATAACCAAGGACTTTATCAGGCAGATGCAGCCTCACAGATGGAAGTGTCACGTACTACCTTCGCACGTATTATTAAAAATGCCAGAGAAAAAGTAAGCATGATGCTCATTACCGGAGCAAATCTGGTCATAGAAGATGAAAAAGATGAATATACGGTAATGCTAGCAAGTAGAAAAGAACATAGTTTAGAGCTGGGTAAACCAGATGCGCCTTTTTTAATGCTCTATCGTATTTACGAAAATGAAATAGTCGATAAACAGGTGCTAGAAAATCCCGTCTTCGTAGAAAATAAAAGACCAGGACAAATACTTCCTATAGTGTGTAATGAATATCATGTGAACTTTTTTGTGGCTACAAGTATTGGGGCAGGGCTAAAAAGTGCATTACTTTCTAAAGGAGTGTATGGACAAAGTAAAAATCCTTTTTTAGAAAAAGATATTTTTACTTTGATATAGAGGTTACTTGGTAGGTGCATTCTTAGGATTATTCGCTTCAGCTAATGCTATGAGTCCACCTTTTACCACGTGTACCTTTTTAAATCCAATTCTTTTGAGTCCTATGGCTGCAAGTGTTGCACGTGTGCCTGAATGGCATACTACCATGATAGGTTTATCTGTAGGTAGTTTATCTAGGTTCTCTTTTTTGAAAAGTTCAGAGATAGGCATATGTAATGCGTTGTCTCCACTAAGCGCTATTACAGAAGCTTCGCCATCTGTACGTACATCTAAAAGTGTAATATCTTTTTTCTCTTTTAAAAGTTTCATCACCTCTTTTGCTTTGATAAAGAGTTTTGAATCTGCACACGCT
>JALSPX010000203.1 GCA_026985755.1 Sulfurovum sp.
GAAACAAAAGATAGAGTACAGGCTTTGATGGAAAAATATAGTGTCAAAGTATCGTTCTAGTAAGAGTTCTATTTATATAGATGGTACAGATGTACCTAAAAATAAATTGGGTATAGAAAATACGCAGGATATTCATGAAGTTGAAAACATTCTACTTGAAGAGGCATATGCAAAGCTCTCTTCCTCATTAAACACAAAAACAATCCTAGATGAAACATACTTCATAAACCTTCACAAAAAAACATTTGAATCACTCTATGACTTTGCTGGTGTCTATAGAGATGTCAATATGTCAAAGGGAGAGTCTCAGTTTTGTTTGGCTCAGTATCTGCGCTCTGAATCTAAACGTATTTTTACAGAATTAGAAAAAGATAAATATTTACAAGATGTAGCATCAGATAAAACCACATTCGCGAAAAAGTTAGCCTATTACCAAGGTGAACTCATTGCACTCCATCCCTTTTATGAGCTCAATGGGCGTATCACACGTTTGTATGTAGATATGTTGGCTATGGTTCATGGCTATAAACCTATCGACTATAGTGGGGCTATAGAAAATGGTGCCTATATAGATGCGTCTATCGCTTGTGTGCAGTATGCGGATGCTTCTTTGCTTGAGAGTATTTTGTTTTGTGGGTTGAGTAGATTTGACATTGTCAATTAAATAAACTATAATATAGTAATTATAAACTACAAAATAGTTTATAAAAACTATAAAAGAGTAAATATGCTAGATGAATTATTTGGTTCTAAAAACCGTGAACGTGTACTACAATATATATTTTCCAATAAACAAGGGTATGCCAAAGAGATAGCAGATTTTTATACCAGTAGTATTGACCCTATAAAAAAGCAGTTAGAACGGTTAGAACTTGGGGGTATACTGGTGAGCCAGACGGTAGGGCGGACGCGATTGTTTATGTTTAATCCTCGTTATGCTTTTAAAACTGAGTTGGAAGCATTGCTCAAAAAAGCCCAAGAGTATTATAGTGACGCAGAACTGGAACGCCTGACTATGCAAAGAAAACGCCCAAGACGGACTGCAAAGCCCCTATGAAAACTGTGAAAGATATGAGCATGGAAGAGCTGGCTGCTTTTGTGTGTGAGGCACTAGAAAAAGAGGGCATAGAGACAGTACTCTCTGGTGGATGCTGTGTAGAACTCTATAGCAAAGGCAGATACACTTCAGACGATATAGACCTCATAGACCGCTTTAACGGTGGACACCGTAAGATAAAAGAAGTGATGCAAACACTTGGCTTTAAAGAGTATAAGATGAAGCGTTATTTTGTACATAAAGATACGCCACTGTTTCTAGAGTTTCCTAGAGGACCTTTGGGTGTAGGGGATGCTCCTGTAACTAACATAGCACATCGCCAGACAGAAACAGGCACATTAAAACTACTGACCCCGACAGATTGCATTAAAGACAGACTCTCTGCCTATTATCATTGGGATGATAAACAGTCATTACAACAAGCACTTTGGGTAGCAGAGGAAAATGTTTTTGATATGGATGCTGTGAAGTCTTGGTCAGAACATGAAGCTATGATGGAAAAGTTTTCTGATTTTGCATCTGCACTAAAGGAGGCGTAATGGAACTGGTATATCTATGGGTAGAAGAGTATAAAAACATCCACAATCAGGGGTTTAATTTCTCTCCTAAATTTAACTGCAACTATGACCCCGATACCAACGCACTCACCATAGATGAAAATGACGACTACATAGAAAACTTCTTCGGTGATAATATCAATGTGACGGCGATTGTTGGAAAGAATGGGAGTGGGAAGAGTAGTGTATTGGAATATTTTTTATTGAAAAAAGAATCTACTAAATATATATTAATATGGTTAGATGCAAATAATGAATTAAATATTTTAAATCTCGAAAAGATTTCTATACAATGCAAGATTAAATATCAAGAAATTACAAATAATATATTGTATTATGATAATGAAAAATTTAAAATGATATTTTCTTTTGCTGAATATCTAACAAGGGATAATCATCCTAAGTATGATGATACAAAGGGTAATGTAATTTTATTAGGACAACGAAATAAGGTTGCTGATTTCGATAAGAAAGAGTTTGAAGAA
>JALSPX010000204.1 GCA_026985755.1 Sulfurovum sp.
TGATGATAGTTTTGAAAAAGAGTTAAAAAGATTAGAATACAAACTACCGCTTTTTAATGATATATTACGAGAAAATCATGAGAAGCTCTTGAAGAATATTATTGATATGGATAAAGATGATATTATTGATGCGGTACCAGAGACAACCATGGTCTCTACCTATGTAGAAATCAAAAAACTCTTTGAAACACGTGAAGCTTCCAAAGGTGGTTTTGACCTTAGTGAAGAGAAACTTCAGGCTATTCTAGGTCAAATCCGTCAAGGTAAAGCCAAATCAGAAGTAGCCAAAACACGTATGGCAAAATCTAACCTACGTCTAGTGGTCAGTATCGCTAAACGTTACACCAACCGTGGACTACCATTCCTTGACCTTATCCAAGAGGGTAATATCGGGCTTATGAAAGCTGTCGATAAATTTGAGTACGAAAAAGGCTATAAATTTTCTACCTACGCCACATGGTGGATACGCCAAGCCATCTCTCGTGCCATTGCGGACCAAGCAAGAACCATTCGTATCCCTATCCATATGATAGAGACCATCAACCGTATCAACAAAATCATCCGTAAGCACCTACAAGAAACAGGGAAAGAGCCAGATTTAGATACTATCGCAGAAGAAGTAGGACTTTCGGTAGATAAAGTGAAAAATGTCATCAAAATCACAAAAGAACCTGTGTCTCTGGAAACACCTGTGGGTGATGAAGATGATGGTAGATTTGGTGACTTCATTGAAGACAAGACGACACTCAGCCCAACAGACGTGGTACTAAAAGATGATCTAAATCACCAAATAGACGAAGTACTAGACCAACTCAACGAGAGAGAAAAAGCCGTTATACGTATGCGTTTTGGTCTGCTAGAAGACGAAAGTGACAGAACCTTAGAAGAGATAGGTAAAGAGCTGAGCGTTACACGTGAGAGAGTAAGACAGATAGAATCCTCTGCGATTAAGAAGCTAAAACACCCTAAAGTGGGACGCAAATTGAAGAATTATATCGAAGAGTAAATACACTGCATTATTTATTTGTGCTATAATTATTACAAATCATGGAGGCACACAATGACTATGAAAACCATACACTTAGATATAAGTTCTGATATTTTTGATAAAGTTGTTTCATTTTTACAGATGCTACCTCAAAATAAAGTACATCTAAAAATAGACAACAACGAAAACAAAGAAAAAAAAGAAGACTTTAATCCTAGAGACTATTTTGCTGTAGCCAGTAGCACTAAATCTGACATAGATACATATATGAAAGAGAGTAAGAATAGTTGGGATACTCTGCGTGATATACCATAATCTTCTACTTGACACCAACATTATTATCTACTATTTTAATGGTCTAGTCAGTGATAAACGTATTGATGATATTCTGAAAAAGGGGTTTAATATCTCCATCATTACCAAAATAGAGTTTTTAAGTTGGCAACAACTCTATAGTGATGATTTACTCAGAGAAAAAGCATTAGCCTTTATATCGCATGCAACAGTCTATGAGCTGACTGATGAAATTGCAAATGCTACCATACAGATACGACAACAATATAAGATAAAAACACCTGATGCCATTATAGCTGCAACTGCTCTTGTACATGGATTAGATATTGCAACCAACAATATAGATGATTTTAAATACTTGGATTTAGATATATTAAGTATAGAGATATCACAATAACCCTATATTTTCCGTAGGGCATAACCACGCACCATTAAAGACATCACACACCCAAAAATCAAAACAAATCTGCATCCGCAGATTTACTGTCCATTTCGCACACACCGAACATAGTAACTATTGTTCTTATTTTGATAGTACTGGTCAGCATAAGCAAAACCTACATACCATGCATTCTCACTATGTCCGGCATAGGTAGTAGATGACCAATAACGGTGAGACATAGTATTATTGAAAATGGACGTGTCTATATTTGGAAATATTCTTGTATCATCCACTATAGAGGTAAGTTCTACCATATTAGGCAATCTCCAGTCACCGTATGCATCTACGGACAAGTTTTCACAGTAGTCTATGGCCTCTGACCATGACATACGAGAACTTATTATATCATCTTGCCACTGCAAGCCTGTG
>JALSPX010000205.1 GCA_026985755.1 Sulfurovum sp.
TAGTCGGAAAGTTGAACAAGTTCTCTTGCTTTATCGAGGGTATATTTTGTGGGTGTCATGTATTATTTTTCCAATACAATTTTAGTGCAGTCTGTATATCATTGTGTTCAAATTCATATTCTTTCTCATCTAAACACCATTCTAGATAACTTATTATCGCCTCTCTTTGTACATTATTTAATGTACTAAGTTGTTTTTTTGTATAAGTTGAAAGATATGTTAAATGAAAGAGAGGATCCAATACATTACTGTTGAGACTAGATATAATAAATGCAGGCAGGTGAAACCTCATACTATTTGCATCAAAAAATGAAAGACTACTATGACAGCGATTTAGTATTTCAGCTGTAAATATTTTCCAATTTTCTTTTTCATCTTTTTGACGTGCAATTTTTTGTTCTTTACTTGAAGCATAATCATCAATAGCTTGAGCTTCCCATAATCCAATGCCCTCTTCAAGTTTTACATCTGAAAATGCTTTTTCAATTTTATGGATGATTACATCTTTGTTTAACATATGATCCTTCCTTTTTAAGCTTTTGATTATGCTTAGGAAATATTAACCACATCTTACTATAGTGGTATAATGATTATCCTACCACATGCCCCACAAACTTAGATCTATTATCAAGTATCTTTCCACCTTTTCTAAAGCCAAGTCCACAGGCTTCATAGGCATAAAATACACCAGCTTGGTAGCTGTCACCATTTTCATCGGTGGCTAGTTGGGTGTAGGCTTGGTATAGCATTTTGTGATTGGCGTAGTTGCCATCTACTGTGTGGAGTTCTGAGGCGTTTTCGTCCAAGATGCTTACGTTTCCTCCCTCTCTGCCAAATATCGGCTTTTTGACCTGTTTTTGTCCCTTTAGTGGTTCAAAAGAACTCTCTAGGAGTAGGGGATGGTTGGGGTATAAGTCCCAAAGGATTTTGAGTAAGCCTTTGCTTTGGAAGAGCAGGGTGTAGGCAGGGTTGAAGATGATGGCTTTTTGGTTTTTGATGATATTGGTCAAAAGCATCGCCAAATCTGACTCCTCTAGGGCTATATCTTCCCACGGGATCAGCTTGAACCAGAGTTCATAACTCTCGTCTTGATAGTAGACACCCTCATCATCAAACTCCACTTCATCCATAAAGGCAAACGCAGTCTCATAGCCAGCTTCTGTAGCGATGTGTTGTAGTAGTCTAACCGTGTTCTCTTCTTCTGCATTACCACGTACAGATGTAAAGAGAAATTTCCATCCTTCATAGCGTGATTCAAAATCACTCACATCTTCTTCTAGTGTGACAAGTCTTTTAAAGTTGTCAAGCAGGGCTTCATAGGTAGCGTTAAATTGGCTAGACTCTTCCATACCATTTTGTTTGAGGATCGCCCACTGAACGATGGCAGTCTCAAAGAGTGCCGTAGGGGTATCGGCATTAAATTCTAAAAGTTTGATGGGCTTACCATCTATGCCTCCAGCCAAATCAAAACGCCCGTAGAGATGCCAATGCACATCATTTTCCCACGACTCTTTAATGGCATCTACAAGGTTAAAAGGGATGCCGATTTCATGAAAAAGATTGTTTTCGACCACGTGTTGGGCAGCTTCTACATACATATCATAGAGTTCATTGGTCGCTTCATAAAAGGCTTCAGCTTCAGCTTCTGTTACTACCACGAGTGTATCCGAGATATAGGGAGTCTCATCTGAGTCTGTATGCCATACAAAACCTAGTGATTCTAAATAGTCGGTATCAAGGGGCGATACTTTTTGTAACTTAACCACCGAAGAACCCACCTGAACGTGATGATGATTTTTTGTTGCCGAAGAATCCACTTCGTTTTGATGTCGATTTTCTAGATTTGCTAAAAGCGTTTTTACTTCTTTGGTAAGTTGATGGAGATTTATAGCCTGCTTTACGGTTATTTTGGTAGTTTTGATTACCAAAAAGTTTATTCCCTATGTATGATCCTATCATGGCACCAGCAATACTAGAGAGGAGCACTTCTCCTAGTCCCATACCGCCAGACATTTGTGCATTAGGGTTGGTGAGGTTAGATGTACCATTATCTATTTTGGCTTCTTCTTTTTTAATGAGCTTATCCATT
>JALSPX010000206.1 GCA_026985755.1 Sulfurovum sp.
AGTGGCAACGAACTCGTCTACGGAGGAGGTAACGACAATGGTGCCATAGATACAAGTAAATGGCACGGAGAAGGTATGAGCTATCAAGGTGATGTACATACACTTGTAGACAATGGTATCACTTATTTAGGAGGTGTTCCTTTAGATGGTGGCAAGGGCGGTATTTACCAAGCTATCAGTACTCAAGTAGGAAAAACCTATAAAGTGACTGCTACACTTATAGGCGCTAACCACTATAAACCCAATGAGCTGCATGACTTTACACTAGGCTCTTCCTATGTGACTGTAGATGCAAGTAAACCTACTCCAACTTCTACACCGTTGACAAGTACAGCGCTAGTAACAGGTAATACCCCCTCAAACTGTAGAAACAACCTTTACTGCTACCTCTGCAACAAGCTATGTTTCTCTTAGAGGTGATACTGGATATAGATACCCTAAAGCCAGTCGTATTTCTGTGAAAGAAGTCACTAGTGTAAATGTAGATAAAATAGACTCAATTAGTGGACCTAGTACCATTCACCCAGGTGAAGTGATTACCGTCAATATTGATTATGCAACAGGTGATAAAGATATGGTATTTACCCTACAAGGATCCAAAGATCCATGGGAAGGACATATTGTAAGACGTTTCCATAGTAATGAAGATGGTCGTAGCGTAACTTTTACTGTACCAAATGACATTCCCGAAGGAACACCACTTATGTATCAGGCTATTTTAACTAAAAAAGGAAAAGGGTGGTCAGACCGTGTTGCAGTGAAGTATCAAGTTGGGGTTACGTATGTTAATCTACCAACATCTAAATTTATCTTCGGAGTGAATGTAGGTGGAGATGCAGTGAATATAGATGGAAACCAATGGCTTTCAGATGCACAAGCAATACAAAAAGGATTGACTTATGTAAATCCTAAATATCATACGACAACAGAAGTGACACCAAATCCAGCAGTGGATACAGATACAGATAGCATGCTCAATAGTGTACGATGGACACCACAACACTGGGGTATCCAAAAAGCGATAGCAAATGGGACGTATACTGTTGCTGTATGGATTATGGAAAACTATAAAGACTACGCTAAAAGTATAAATTTAAGTGTTGAAAATCAAACACAAAAAAATATTGGTAGCCTAAAAAAAGGGCAATGGAAAAAATATACATACAGTAATGTTCAAGTAAATGATGGAAAATTAGATATAACACTTCAAGGTAAAGGAGATGTTCATATGATGGGATTCGCTGTCTTTGGTTCGGGTATCATAATACCAGACACCACCCCACCAGTTATCACTCTAAATGGTGCAAACCCACAAACTATACCTGTAGGGACAAGCTACCAAGAGTTAGGTGCTAGTGCTACAGATGATGTAGATGGTGATATTAGCAATAGAGTTAAAATTGACGCAAGTGAAGTGAATACCAATAGTTCAGGTACGTATACTGTACGTTATAGTGTTAGTGATGCAGCAGGTCATGAGGCTACAGCCACAAGAGACGTTGTTGTTGATACAGTAACACCACCAATAGGAGATAAAAAACCTTGGGAGTATGGTGCATTGCGTGTATCCAATGATAAACATATGTTACAAAATGGTAATCATGGATTCTTCTGGATGGGAGATACGGCGTGGCAAATGCCATGGAAGCTTACAAAAGGTGAGATAAAGACATATATTACGAATAGGGCTGAAAAAGGCTTTACTGTTATTCAAATATCTGCCTTTGACAAATATGGTAGTGGTTCTTATGCTAACAATACTGAGGGTAAATTTCCTTTTAATACGCGTACCAAGATTGACGAAAGAACAATCTTAAATGAATCTTATTGGGAAACAATGGACTATATAATCACAACGGCTAAAGACAAAGGAATATATATCGCCTTATTACCTGGGTGGGGTAGTGAAACAGACAGCCAAACTGCTGGTCAGTATGTACATAACTTTCGTAGTCCTAATGAAGCAAAGATATATGGTAAACTTATAGCAGAACGATATAATGATATTCAAAGATTCCCAAATATAATATGGGTAAATGGTGGAGATACTAATCCAGATCATGACTATGAACACAAAATATGGGATGCACTAGGAAGTACAATTAAAAAGTATGATACCAATCATCGTTTAATGACTTTTCATCAAGGTGGAGGTAGCTTTAGCACATGGTTAAATGAACAAATATGGCTTGATTTTAATATGCTTCAATCAGGTCATTGTACAACAATGGATGCCGCGAATCGACTGCTTATTGAAAATTATAGGAAATCAAGACCTATACTTGATGGGGAACCACTCTATGAAACGATAGAGTATTGTTTCTATAATAGCAAGCGAGGTAAAAGATTTGATGACAGTGATGTGAGAGAAATTGCCTACAGACAACTCTTTTCAGGTGCCTTTGGTCATACCTACGGGCATCATTCTATATGGCAATTTAGTAAAGTTAAAAATATTTATAAGAAAGATGGTACATTAGTTGATGGTATTGAGAGTACAACCAAAAGTTGGCAAGATGCCCTTAATGATCCAGGTGCACAGCAAATGACATATGTAGCTAAGCTCATGAAAAGCAGACCTATCCTAGGAAGAGTGCCAAATCAATCCCTTATTGGTAGTGGGAATGCTATTGCAACCAAAGGAAATGGATATGCCATGGTATATCTGCCAAAAGGTGGTAGTGTAACGGTAAATCTTTCTAAGATTGCATCAAACGTTAAAGCATGGTGGTATAATCCTAGAACAGGAGATGCTACACCAATCGATACGTATAATAATAAAAATACACAAATTTTTGATACAAGTGACACCCAAGATATGGTGCTTGTGTTAGATGATACGAGTAGAGGTTTTGGTACGCCAGGACAGTAAAATAAGGGGCTATAGAGATGTAGCTCCAAAGTCAATAGACTTCAAATTTTAGAGCCACTAGCAAAATATTTTGCTAGTGGCTCCTTCTATCAATTGGGATATTTCCCAGAACTACAACACTTTCTCTCCATCTACAAACACCTGACTCACTTCTTTCGTATGCAATACAGTCCAAAGGGCTATCTCTTCTTCTCTTTTGGGTACTTCAGGTAGAGTGACTACAGCAAAGTCTGCCAATTTACCTACTGCTATACGACCGTTATTCAGTCCCAATATATCTGCTGCATTTGAAGTGATACTCTCTATAAATGAATGTGCCAATTTTTCTATGGGAGCTTGATGGTGGAGCATGAGTCCTGCTCTAAGTTCATCTAGAATATTCAAAGAGTCATTGGAGCTGAGCCCATCGGTAGCAACACTATATTTTAATCCTAAATCTTTGAGTATCTCTATAGGTAGTCTGCCTACACCCAAATATCGGTTACTTCGTGGACAGTGTGCAATTGTGTGTCCTTTTTGTGCTAGGTACTCCAGCTCTACTTTATTTGCCTGTACACAGTGTGTAAAGTGTGTAGGGTAAGTGTCAAAGGCATACATAAACTCTTGTATATTAGTTACTGGAACTTCTGTATTAAAATATTTTTTAAAGAAGCTCTTGAGTTCTCCTTCCCCTTTTTCTAGCCATTCTCTCTCAGCTTGTGACTCTAAAAAATGAGCCGAGAGTGGAAGCTTATATTGTTTGGCAACATTTACTGCCTTTTGCAAGATAATAGGGTGTACAGAGTAGGGTGAGTGTATGGCTATAGCAGGAATGATAAGAGAAGCTTTGTCACAAGACTGAGAAGCCTTTACACGCTCCATAAAGTCTCCATAAAGCATATCTGCATACTGAGCATTAGAACCTATGAGCTCGTTATAAAAGACGACTCTTTGTGGGGCTTTTTCACACACTTCTAGTTCATTTCCAAAGCTAGAAATAGCACCAAAAGTAGTCACCCCAGAACGCATCATCGCTTCACATTCACCCATCATCACCGTATTGTCACAATCACCTACTAAGTCTTCTCTATGCTCTATAACTGAGTCTAGCCATGGCATAAATGAGCCATATTTGAGCGAGGTTTTGTTGGCAGAAAACTCTAGGTGTACATGGGTGTTGATAAACCCTGGGTAGAGTACGGAGTTTGCTGCTGTTTCTATGACTTCTGCTTGTGGGTATTTACTTTTGAGGGTATCTAATGTAGCTATCTCTTTTATGGTATCGGTAAAGGCTACAGCTAAGTTTTCTTGGTAGCCAAGTGGGGTGTAGATGTAGTCTGATTGTATGATTTTCATGTGGTGCCCTTAGTACATAAGTGTATAGTTTGGGTTTAGTGTTTTGGCTATAGTTTGATGTATTTTTGCTAAAAGTGTATCTTCTACTATGCCTATCTTTTCTACAAGTCGCTCATTTGCAAAATTTTTCACTTGAAAACAGTCTATAGCAGAGGTTTTACTTAGACCGTTGGCTTTTGTTACTTTGATATTTAGCATCCAAGGGTAGTGAACATAGTTACTTTTCCAATCTGTAATAGGCACGATGGTTTTAAGTGGTAACTTTCCTATGGTATTATGACTGACTATAACGGCAGGACGTAGCTTAGAAATTTCACTACCCATTTGTGGATAGAACTTTACCATCCACACTTCACCTTGGTTAATATTCATACACATCTCCAGCATCTTGACGTAGCTCTTTGGTCAAGTCCATATATGTCTTGTCTTTGAGTGCCATATCGACACCTTTTTGCCATATTTCCAACTCTTTTTGTTTAATGTAACTAGCAATAGCTTCATTGTAAATAGTAGAAAAAGAGACATGAAGCTCTTCTTTTAAAGCTACAACTTGTTCTTTGAGTTCAGTAGGAATATTAAAGGTTACTTTTTCACTTTGGTTACCGTATGTTTGTACCATATAAATCTCCTTATCTTTTTACTGTATTATAGCAGGGTGTTGTATATGTGTCAATTATTATTCTCATTACTATGCTTCTCCCAAGATTCTTTAGAGGAGTAGACTTTAAACTCTGCAATATAATCAGGATTTTCGTACGTACTTCCATCTTCAAGTTCATAAAAACCTTCTTCTGCAAGCTCATACAAATCATCTGCATAAGGCAAAGATTCCTCTTTGTTATTGGGTCTAAGTACTATGACAGTATTTTCACTAAACGTAGTCACTTTCCCAAAGTATGTATCGAAACTTTCATTACCCTGATTGTCAATCATTCTTTTGGATACCAGTATGATTTTGTCTTGTAGATTATGCATATTTTTTTACCAGTAGTTGCACTTCATGATACATCTCATCATTAATCTTATATGAGTCACCCAGTTTATCTGGTAACAATTCAGAATATTCATCCCAAATTGGAGCGAGAATTTCATAGTAAATATAACCCATAGGCTTTGCAAACCTTTTGGATAATTCTTTAAATTCTGTTTCATCAAGAACATCTTTAAGCTCTCGTAATTGAGCATCTAAAATCATACTAGACATCTGAGCTACACGTACAGTTTTTTCAGCAATTTTTTTATTCATCTTATTCCCTATATTTTTTGAATAAATACAAATATAATTTATGAATACCATCAAGAAGAAGCATTAAAAGTAAGGCGTAAACCCAACCAAATATATAAGAAAAAGCTACTGGTGCACCATCACTCATGCTAACTTGTTGTTGTATCTCTTTAGTAGGGGCATAATTAAATGAGTAATGCAAAAATAGCATTGTTGATAAAAAGACAATAACCCAACCACCTATCACGACGATTGGATATCTATACGCCCATTTTAGATTTTTTACAAACATAAATATGATGAATATTGATAGTATGGGTAGTACTGCTAGTGTAGTTTTTATGATTTCATACTGTTGCATAAGTTATATCCCCATGATGATAAATTGTAAGTACCCAAGTAGCATCATCATTAAATATAGACAAGTCATCAGAACCTGGATACCAGAAATTATTTATATTTTTCACAAAGTCACTAAATGAAACTGCAATAAGGTTTTCAAAATTATCCCAATCCAAATAAACTACCTCATCTTCTTTTATATTTAACTTACATAAAGATGCAAGTTGTTGTATATCTATGCTCGTTGTATTACCTATTACTTTTTCATGTGTAGAAATATTTTGATAAAATGTCGAGCACATATATGTTGTATCTCCATAAAAAGCAAAGTATAATTTTTCTTTTATTATTTCTATTTCGTTTTGATTTAGATGATGAATGTGTGGTATTTCACCTTCCCATAGTTCTAATTTGAATATTTGCATGACTTTATATATTTTCAAATTTTTTAGATAACCTATCGGCTCTACGGTTCCAATAGTATGCAAAGGTAAATTTATAGAGTATAAAGAATACTACAAAAACTATGAACATAAAAACAACAAAATCAATCATACTAAAATGTTCTTCTTTGGGCATAGTGATAAAATAGATTAAAACTCCATAGGTCAATCCATAATATATAGTCATTTTGAAAAGGAGTCCTGAAGTTATGTGTTCTGTTTGTTTTGGCTTCAGAGACAAAAATGGCCACCAACCCCAATCCATATCTGTGAGTTTATTCATAAAGTTTTCCAAATTTATTCCTTAATATTATTTATTCTATTGGCATTATACTTGACTTATATTAAAAAAGTAACTATAATTTTTTAATTATATTTAAATTAGTGAGGAAAAAATGACAGAATGTTTAGTATGTAAGCATCATTTGACTATAGAGTCACTCTCTTGTGAGAAGTGTAAAATGACGTATAACAGTACCTTTTCTTTTCCTCGTTTGGCACGTTTGAGCAAAGAAGAGCAGAGGTTAGCGGAGTCACTTATACTTCATGGGGGTAATCTAAAGACTATGGCAGAGACTTTGGATGTAAGTTACCCTACATTAAAAAAAAGGCTTAACGAACTCTCTTCTTCACTTAAAAAAAAGCAAAAAGAAGATGAACGGCAGATAGAAGATATTTTATATGCCATAGAATCTAAAGAGATTAGTGCAGAAGAGGGCATCAAATTAATACGGGAGATAAATGGTGAAATATAGAGACAAAATAGAAGAACTACAAGAAAAAGGTTTAGTGAGTGATGCTCAGGCAGAACAGCTTTCTGATACATTACATAACGAAAGTGAAGTAGATGATACGTTCATAGAAGAGGAGATGGGCGAACCTAGGTCTTATGGTCGTATGATTACAGGTGTTGTGGTGCTAGCTTTGGTCGCGACATTGCTGGTTTCATACAATGGCATAGTCACAAAAGAGGAAAATACCAAAACAGCGTGGTCACAAGTAGAGAGTAACTTACAAAGAAAGCTTGATTTACTACCAAACCTCGTAAAAGTAGTCAAGCAGTATGCCAAGCATGAAAAAGAGGTATTTAGGGAAGTAACTGCCCTAAGAGCCAAAGTACAAACCAATTTAAAAAATAGTGCCGATGCAAAGGTGTTGGCACAAGCCAATAGTGCTTTACAAAGTGCCATAGGCAAAATGATGTTAGTCTCAGAGCGTTACCCTGAACTCAAATCTTCAGAGCACTTTTTACAGCTACAGTCACAAATAGAAGGCAGTGAAAACAGGATAAACATCACACGCATGATGTTTAACGATGCAGTGAGTGAATACAATGGCTATATACGTAGAATGCCTGCAAAGTGGGTAGCAAATATGGCTGACTTTAAAGCAAAAGAGTACTTCAAGGCAGAAGCACAAGCCCACAAAAAATTTGATATAGGAATATAAGATGAAAATGATTTTGAGCCTTTTGGCAGTAGTATTGATGGTAGGATGTAACAGTAAAGTAGATGAAAAAGAAAGTATAGATACGAGTAACATCATTATAGATAATGCCTATGTTGTACTAGATAATGATAAGTTTATGCAACAGTACAGAGACTTTAACGGACACCTCATTACGGAGTTTGACATAGACTTTCGTACCATTACCACCAGTGATGACGTAGACATAGACAGCTATGCCAACAAAGAGTTTGCCAAACTACAAGAAAATAGCCGTTCGCAAAGTGGAAAAGCCATACTGATGGTAGTCAATACATTGCAAGATAAAGTAAGACTAGAAGTCTCTATGGCGTTAGAACCTGTCTACACCGATGCTTTTGTTTCATACATCGAACGTAAGGGTTTTGTGCCTTACTTTAGAGATGGCAAGTTTGCAGATGCCATTTATGCAGCAGCAGAGCTTATCTCAGACAGAGCCTATGAGGCACGAGATGGCAAAGAGTTCATGCCACCTATGGAGAGTAAGTCTATAGGAGCTGGGGCTAAGACTAAAGCACACATAGGGATAAAAGATGTCAATGCCAAAAAGGGTGATGCGGTCACAGTTGATAGTACGGATACTCCTAAGCAAGTG
Organism: Sulfurovum sp.; assembly: GCA_026985755.1. Classification (GTDB taxonomy): domain Bacteria; phylum Campylobacterota; class Campylobacteria; order Campylobacterales; family Sulfurovaceae; genus Sulfurovum. The sequence continues at coordinate 8,298 of JALSPX010000206.1, forward strand.
TTACAGAAGTATTTAGATGTACTTAAAAAGCATAACCGTAATCCTAATCTGGACATTTATACTGACGCAACCAAAGCATTTTTCCGTACATGGACAGTGACGACTATCAACCAAGACCATGAAGTCGATACTTTATCAAGATGTACAGGAGGAGAGCTGCTTTATGCTAAAGATAGTATACATGCGGTACTTGCACATCGTCCCTATGACAAGCATAGAAAATGCGCACCGTACTTTTTCAAAAAAGAACAAGGAGCTTGGAAGCTAGATATCGCAACTATGGGGCAGACCATTGGATTTAATGTGGATATGCAATGGCATTTTAATCTTGATGAGCGTCTAAAAAAAGAGGGGATGTATTATGCGTTTGCGTTTGATGGGTATGGGTTTGATAGCAATGGCTATCCATTTACCCCAATAGGAAAAGGTGAAAAGCCAAAAGGCGCAAGATGGGGATTTCAATCCAATACATGGTATAAACCTAGCGAACAAAATCTCTATAGGCAAAATCAGAAAAAATATACACGTT
>JALSPX010000207.1 GCA_026985755.1 Sulfurovum sp.
GCAAGCAGCCTTTAAAAAAGGGGATTTGGTCAAACATAAAATCTTTGGTATCGGACGTGTACAAGCTGCCAATAAATCGGGTAAAGAGTATAAACTGCTTATTAATTTTGGTGGGAATAAAAAAGAGATATTGAGTTCTTTTGTGCAAAGTATTTAATGAATCGATTATTCGTCGTAAACAAACCAATATTCCGTACCTCCAATGGCTATATGGGCTATGTTAAACGTAAGTATGGCACAAAAAAGGTAGGATTTTCAGGCACACTTGACCCATTTGCCACAGGCTGTCTTATTGTCGCTACAGGGCAATACACCAAACTCTTTCAATACCTCAAAAAAACACCCAAAAGCTACAAAGCCACCCTATGGCTAGGTGCGAACTCTCCTAGCCTCGATATAGAGAAAATAGACAGCATTAAAGAAGTGGCGTGCTTTGATACGCAAACCATTAAAGAAACACTTGCATCTTTTATGGGGGAACTCACCTACTACCCTCCAAAATTTTGTGCCAAAAGAATCAATGGCAAACGTGCCTATGAACTTGCTCGTGCAGGAGAAGAGGTAGCCCTGAAAACTATTAGCTCTACCATATACGATATAAAACTAATCAACTATAACCACCCCTTTGTACACTTTGAAGCCAAAGTATCTGAAGGCACCTATATACGCTCTTTGGGTGCACTTATAGCAGATAAACTAGGTGTTGATGGTACACTTTCTAGCTTGCACCGCATACATGAGGGAGCATTTTATTATGATAATGAAAAAGCGATAAATCCTTTTGCACATCTGTGTATCCCTGAAAATAGCTATACAGGAGATGAAAATGACATAGAGCTCGGTAAAAAACTTGACATTACTTGTTTTCAACATCAAAAAGACGGTATATATCTGCTGCAAACCAAAAACTTTTTTTCTATCATAGAAATTATTAATCATACAGTTCACTATAAATTGAATCGTATTGCAACATTTGAAAACTGAGGTAATACTTTGTTAATATTTATATGCTATAATATGAATGTATAAATACTAAAACACAAGGAAAAAAACATGAATACAATTAAACTTTCAGCAGTAGCATTGCTACTCACATCAACATTTGCTCTCGCTGGTGGCGACCTTGCTCCAGTAGAGCCAGTCATTGAAACACCAGAAGTAGCAGAAGCAGCTCCAGCAAAAACTGGTTTTTATGCAGGTTTAGCATACTCTTGTATGCAACTTACTAAAGATACGCCAGATGAAGAATTTATGGGAAATGGTATCAGTGCATTAGCAGGATACAACTTCAATAAATTTATAGGTGTTGAAGCTAGATATACAACTTCACTCGGTGATACTACATATACAACATGGAATAAAGATGAAGACAGCAATGTTGATTTATCAAACATCGCTATCTATCTTAAACCACAATATTCATTTGGTACAGTGGGTCTATATGGATTAGTAGGGTATGGTCAAACAACTGCTGATGGTGATGACAAATATAGCGAAGCTGGTTTACAATATGGTGCGGGTGTAACAGCAAATGTAAACGAAAGCGTACAAGTATTTGTTGACTACAGAAGACTTTATGATGATGTAGACTTTGATGCTTCTGCACCAAATAGAGATGTAGCAGCTAACTCATGGTCATTAGGTGTAAACTACAACTTCTAGACCTCAACTTTCCCTCTTTTCGAGGGAAACCCCTCTCATTTTCTCTTTTTTTACTCCATTTCTTATTGTGCTATGTTATAATTGATATATTTTATCAAGGAATACTATGTATAGTATCAAAGCCCATGCAAAAGTCAATATCTTTCTTAAAATTACTGGACACAAAGATGGCTACCATACATTACTATCTCGCTTTATGCGTGTGGAAGATTTGTACGATACCATAGATTTTGTACCTTGTGATTGTGATACTTTTACCATAGAGGGTTGTGAAGGAGTACCACTACAATCCAATACTATATACAAAGCATACAAAGTCCTCAATGACTGTACAGGTGACCTAGATATCCTCAATTTTTTCTATAAACATAAAGTAGTTGTAACCAAACGTATACCTAGTCAAGCAGGATTAGGAGGTGGCAGTTCAGATGCAGCTGCATTTATGCGTTTAGTCAAAGAGGTATGTAACCTTATGATCACTACAGAAGCGTTAGCAAAACTAGGCAGTACCATAGGTGCTGATTTACCTTTCTTTATCTACAACTATCCCTCGGCAAATGTTTCTGGATTTGGAGAAATAGTAGAGCCCTTTGATGAAGTCCCATTAGATTTAGAACTCTATACGCCTGACATAGGTTGTGACACATCTGTCGTGTATAAAACATTTCATCAATATCTATTATCTGATATTAATCTGTGTTCATTTATGGGTTGGGAAAAACTGGATTCTAAAACACTCTTGAAAATGATAGATGACCCTATCATACTCAATGACCTTTATGCTGCTTCCACCATTGCATATCCCATGCTCGAAGAACTTGCACCTAAAAACTGGTTTTTTTCAGGAAGTGGCAGTACTTTTTTTAAAATACGAAGCTAGATTGAGCCATATCAATACACTTTTAAAAAATACTCGTTATAATAAAAATAATCAAACAAAAAGAGTCTCTATGTCAATACCCCAAAGCTATCCTGATGCCTTCGATGAACTAAAAACCCAAGTACGAGAAGCAGGTCTACTTGACCGTGTACCTGTACGAGGAACTATAGAGATGATTGCAGTCCTTCTCTCTATGGTAGTCGCCCTTGCTACAGCACCTTTGTGGCACCCTATTCTCTTGGGACTCTTTATTACACTTGTGATGACACGTTCAGTCTTTGTGTCTCATGATGTACTTCATACACAGTATTTTAAAAACAAGTCACTCTCTAAAAAATTAAGTTATCCTTTTTCAGCATTTATCATATCAAACTCATCTTCTTGGTGGGACTATAAACATAATGTCAATCACCATACCTACTGTAACATTATAGAAAAAGATGAAGATATTCGTGCATTAGATGGTGCCTTTACACACAATGCAAAAGGAAACAGTCCTTTTTTAAAAAAGTACAAACATCTTATCTTTTGGGGCGCACAATTTTTTATGTTTCCTGCATTTATTGCCCAGTCTTACAAATTTGTCATCAAACGTAAACTATGGGGTGAATTTGCACTTATGTTGATGCATTGGCCACTCATATGGGGGACACTCTTCTACCAAATCGGTGTATTGAATACTCTTATTGTAGCACTGACTGTAAATTTCACACTCTCCCCTTGGCTCTCTTTTGGTTTTATTACCAATCACTTAGGGTGTGAGACATTCAATGAAGAAGAAGCCAAAAATTTCTCATGGATGGAACTACAAATGAGAGGAAGTCGTTCTCTCACTGGTGGTGCATTTATACATTGGTTTTATGGTGGACTTAACACACAGATTGAACATCACCTTTTTCCTAAAGCCCCGAGGTTTAATCTACTTAAAGTCCAAAAAATGACCAAAGCATTTGCAAAAAAATATGATATTTTCTATTTTGAAACCACACCATTAGTAGCATATATACAAATAAATAACGCATTAAAAGAGTATTAGATACCCTATTAAAAAAGTAAGGAGTTGTCATGGAAAAACAAAGTATATTCAAAAAGATAGATGCACTTTATACAAAGGCCTCAAAAGCCATTATTGGTAAGATATCCCATGATGGAGATGGCTCTAGTAATATACAAAATGATACACAAACAAAAGGTATATTACAATCTATAAAAGATGTTACCCAAAACAATCTAACAAAAATAAAGCAAGTAGGGTTAAAAAAGACCCTACTCACTATGGGTACACCACCTGATGAAAAAAGATTTCTTTACACAGAAGTTGTCAAACGAGAAAAACAAGAGGCAAAAGAGAGAGCAAAAATTGCTAGAGAGAAAACAAAAAAAACAAAAGCTACTGCAAGCAGCAGCACTAAGAAGAAAACTGCTACAACCACAACAAATACCTCAACTCAGACAAATAAAGCTGAAACAAAGACTACAATAAAAGCATCTACCAAAAAATCTGTAACGAAAAAAACCGCTACGAAAAAACCTACAAAAAAGCAAGCAACAAGTACTACAAAAAAAGCTTCATCAAGTACTAAAAAACCTACTTCCCAAAAAACAACGGAAACAAAAAGTACAACAAAAAAGAAAAATGTCACTAAAACGACAGCAACAACAAAATCTACCACAAGCAAAAAAGCCTCAAAAAGAGAGGAAAAAATTGCACTTTACATTAAAGATATCAAAAAACATTATGGTGAAGTAGATGAAGCCTTTGTAGCTATTATTGTCAAAAACCTTGGACCCTCTATCTATAGAAAAGATGCAGAACTTGTCTCTTGTTCTAACTCTAAAGAACTCGATACTGTACGTAAAAATTTCCTGATGAAAAAATTAGGTATTAATGCAAGCAAAGCTGTATTAGATGCTGCTATACAAGAAGTATGTGAAGAGCTCAAAGGTGTACGTACGAAATACCGTGCAACTTTCTACTATAGCCTAGCGAAGAAATTTAAAAAAGAGTCTGTACTTAGCTAATCCCTCTTTTCAATCATCTCCAAATACAGCTTTTCCACCTTGGCTCTAGCCCAAGGTGTCTTTCTTAAGAACTTCAGACAAGACTTAATACTTGGATTACTGTGAAAACAATTGATTCTTATACGTCTATCTAGTTCATCCCAACCATAGTGTGCTTCTAACTCTTCTAAAATCTGCACTAGTTTTATTCCGTGCATAGGGTTGTTTTTGTGTGGATTTTTTTCCAAAAACTTACTTTATATTTGCCATAATTTGCTCTCTGATTTGTTTGGTACTATGTTCACTCTCTGCATCTAATTCACCTACCAAATCTGCCCGAATATATATAGTCAATCTTGCCAATGCTTCAGAAATAAGTGTACTGTCTTCTGTACTTACATGCCTGTCACTTGCAATACTTTCATTAAAAACATTTAAAAAATTTCTATACTCTTTGAGGACTTCAGGAGATGCAAAGATAGCCAAACGATGGGTATTAAATTTTAGTCTAGTCAACTCTTTGTATGTGACATCTTCTTTTATTACCATTTCTTCGAGCGTATCAATGAGATTTTGATACGTCTCAGTCTTGAGATCAATAAATTTTACACTCTGTTCTTTTTCTAATTCGACAGATGTCTGCTTATTGAGCAGTAGCGCAGTAATTAAAATGGTTGCAATGGTCCCAAGTACAATCAATATAATCTCTTGCGTAAAAGGCATAGTATCTGCCATCTTATAACTCAAACGGAGGAAAAAATATCCTCCCACAAATACTACTGCACTCAGTGCCATCAATACAATATTACTTTTAAACCATTTTTTCAATATCTACTCTTTTTTATTTATTTTATTTAACTGAAATGCTTTTTGCTTTACGTGATTCTTCTTTTTCCAAAGTCACGTAGAGTCTGCCATCTTCATATTTTGCGTCTACCTTAGAAGTATCTATCCCCTCTGGCAACACAAAACTTCTGCTAATCATACCAAAATTACTCTCACAAAGGTAATAGTCTTCTTTTTTTACTTCATTTTTCATTTTACGTACTGCTTTAATCGTCAAGATATTATCTTCTACCTGAAGTTCGATATCTTCTTTTTTCACACCAGGCAAATCTATCTCTATGTTAAAACCATCATTTCCTTTTTTTGCCAAATTTGCAAAAGGCAAATGGCTTGCAACATTTGCAAAAGCATCTTTTGCAACTTCGATTCCATGTTCTACTGTCTCTTCTAGGTTTTTACCTATCTCTTTTGCTGTATTTACAAGTTCCATCATAACCTCCTTATTTAATCTCTATTTTTTTAGGTTTTGTCTCTTCAACTTTTAGCTTAGGAATAATCACTTCAAGTACACCATCTTTCGATTCTGCATGAATATTTTCTACATCTATCTTCTCAGGCAATGTAAAACTTCTGCTGAACTTACCATAGACAGATTCTACTTTATAGTAGTCATCCTCTTTAACCTCATCTTTGAGTTTACGTTCTCCTGAAATCGTTAAAATATTATCTTCAGTGGTAATCTCAATATCTTCTTTTTTAATCCCTGGTAGGTCTAATTCTACATGGTAGGCATACTCACCTTCACGTGTATTGACCACAGGTACAAAAGAAGAGATAACACCCTCTTCTTTTACTTCATCAAGCTGGCTAAGCAGTTGTTGCATGACATCAAAGCTACGTTTGACGCCTGTTCTATTGTATGGATTATATCTTGTTACTAACATATTAAACTCCTTTTACTTTTTTTCATTTTTTGCTGAAAATATTTTCTCTTTAAACTCTTTTAACGATGTTTTGAGCGTTTCAAAAAGTTTTTCTGCTTTATTTGGTCCTTTTATCTCTTTTTGAACTGCTTCTATTTGATCTTGTAACATCTTATATGTTGTGGTACTCTTACTCACATAACCTAATTTTTCTGCTACTTTTAAACTCTCACTTGCAGCATCTAAATACGCTAATGCTCTTGTTTTATCTTCTTTTGCAACAGTAGCTGATGCTGCTATTAAATCTGTTGCTTTAATTAATGGTATAGGCACTATTTGTGTGACTGAAGTAAAGGTACTCAATGCTATGGCTAATACCTCTTTAGCCTTGTCTACTTCATGACTATGCACATACTTGGCTGCCAGTTTTAAAGCATCGGGATATGAGGCTAAAGGCAAAGAGACAGTGGTAATGTCTATTTCACTTTGCAGTGGTAACATCAGTGCTCTAGCCTCTTGCACTTTATTTTCTTTCAGTAACCCCTGTACGGTATTAAGTGTAAGATCTATCTCTTTACTCGTGCCTATATACTCATTGACACGGATTAGACTGTCTATGGGTAAAAGTTCTGGTACTTTATTAGATGCAAGAATCACTTCAAGTTTTCCCAACGCACTCTCTAGCTTTTTTGTTGCCAAATCTTCATCTTTTTTCTCCAATGCTACCAATGCCTCATGCGCATCTTTTAATGAGTTAATCGCCTCAGTGACTAACTTAGCTTCATGTGCTTTTGCATCACTTTTAGCATTGCTGACTGCAATTTTATTGACCTCTTTTACTGTCGCATCTTTTGCTGCTGTATCTTTGGCTTGTACTACTCCTGTAAGTAGGGTAGATGCCAACAGTGTGGATAATACGATATTCTTCATGTTCGCTCCTTAGACAAATATATTATTTAGTCTTCTTGACTAAACATAAGAGTATTATAATAAGGTCTGGGAAATGAAGCATGCAACCTAAGTTGCATTTTTTAAAAAAGTTTAATTTTTGCTAAAAGCTTATTTGCATCAGCGATTTGAAGGGTTTTATCTTTATTCTCTATCAGTCCATCTGCTTTAAGTTTTTTAAGATGTCGTTCTACCACATGGCGTATTGTACCGATAAGTTTAGCAATTTCTGTATGTGAGAGTCCTTGGAGTAACTTATATTTTAAAAGATTACTTGGATCTAAATTTTGTAAAAGCAGTTTAATCAATCTCTCTTCTGTACTATACAAAGAGATATCTGTCACCAACTCCTCCATATGTCGCATCTGTTTGGCAATATAGGGGAAAAACTTTTTGTTAAATTCTGGGTTGTGTTCTATCATGTAACGTACATTGTCTATAGGCATCTCAAAAGCAGCAGTCTCTTCCATCGCCTCATACATCACATCATGAGCTTCACCGTCAAGTAACGTAATAGTATCAAACATATCACCCGCACGTAAAATAAAAATCGTCTGCTCTTTTGCATTATCAAGGTTAAGTTGATAGGTCTTTATCTTTCCCTCTTGTATCACATAAAAATAACGGCTTAGTTCCCCACTCGTAAAGAGTGTTTCTCCTTTTTTAAACGTCACACGTTTTGTAAAGTAATTTATCTCTTGCTGTACACTATCATCAAGTGTTTCAAATGGTTTTATCTGATAATTATTCATATGTTATAGTACACTATCACAACCAAAAGTCTGCAACAGTTTTCTTTTTGGTATGAAATATTTCTATACAATGGTATGCTATAATGCAATAAATAAACCAAAGGATACACGTGGCTATCAATATCGTTGCACAAAACAAAAAAGCCAGACATGATTATGAGATACTTGAAAAGTTTGAAGCGGGTATCGTGCTTGCTGGGGCAGAGGTAAAGGCACTTCGTGCCAAGCGTGCCAACCTTGCCGATGCTTTTTGTCGTTTCATTCAGGGTGAATTGCATCTTATGAATGCACACATCGCTCACTTGGAGACGACCAACAGACATTATGTACCCGACACACGTACCCCTAGAAAACTTCTTTTACATAAAAAAGAGCTAGAAAAACTTTATGTCAAAGTCCATAAAGATGGGCTGACTATTGTCCCATTAATGATTTATTTTAATGAGCGTAACCTTGCTAAAGTGAGCATAGCCATCGCTAAAGGTAAAAAACTTCATGACAAACGTGCCGATATGAAAGCTAAAACACTGGATAGAGAAGCACGCTCTGCTATGAAAAATAGGAGTTATGAATGAGCGATTTACATACCTTTCTCACTTCATTTCAAAGTACAGTATTAGGAACACTTGCTCATAATGGTTATCCTTTTAATTCTTATGCTCCTTTTTATTACGATGGAGAAGTAGTCTATATTTTTATCTCAGATATCTCCACACATGCCAAAAATATACGACATATACCAAAAGCCTCTGCATTTTTCATAGAAGATGAGAGTATCACGCCTAATATCTTCAGAAGAAAGCGTATTTCTTTACAA
>JALSPX010000208.1 GCA_026985755.1 Sulfurovum sp.
AAGATGCTCCAAGAGATAGGCTACTTCTACGAATACACCCCCCTGCAAGTCAAAAAAGCCATCACCGGCAACGGCAAAGCCGCCAAAGAGCAAGTAGCCTTTATGGTCAAACGCCTACTAGGCATCAAAAAAGAGATCAAACCCCTAGACATCACCGACGCCATGGCAATAGCCATTACCCACGCACAGAGGGTGAAGTTGAGGGGGTAAAAGTAGGAATATTTTCATTGAGATATCGCATTGTGTTATTCTTTCGTTTCAATATACCTCTTTGCGATGTGCCACTCTAATTATAGAGATTAGTAATAGATTGTTTTCTCTCAAATATACTATTCTGTAATTGCCCGCACGCTTTCTATATTTGCCCTTGTGTTTGCCTTGTAAACTTTTGTCATTTGCAAAGTTACCGTTTTTGAGATCCAATATTTTATTTGCAACAAGACTTTGTGTCTTTTTGTCTAGTTTTAAAAACTCTTTTTCTGCACTGGGTCAAAGATGACCTTATACATGTATACCAGCCTTGGCAAATACTTCTTCGAGCGACAATGCCGTTGTCTTTCCAGACTTTAGATTGTCGATGCGTTTGTCTGCTACCATTTCATCTAGCTTGTCAAAGTAAAATTCTATAGACTTTTCTATCAGACTCGTTCTAGATTTGTCTAGTTCATTTGCATACTCATCTAAAGCAGTCAACATCTCTTTTTCGAGTCGTATATTGATCGCCTGTTTCATAAATGCACCTCTTTACTTTTTATTTGTGTATACAATTGTAGTGCAATATAATCAAAAAGTCAACATCTCAGAAATATCACCGTGCCGATCAGATGCCATGGTGATAGCAATCATCCACGCACAGAGGGTGAAGTTGAGAGGGGTAGTTTTGGGTTGATATGGTATAATAAAAGAGCTACCAAATCCTACAAAAGCCTTATGATCACAGTGTTGAAGTCTGCTTTCAGCAGGAGTTTTCAGGGGTTTAATTCTAAGCCTGATTTTAGGAACGCTTTGTTGTATTCGAAGTAGATTTTGTTGTTTTTTTAGCTAAGGTTCCGATGGGGGGTTTGGTTGTAGAAAGTTTTTAATTTAATAATACTCATCTTGCATCTACCCTAAAATTGACAAACATCGATTTAAAACTTCTTCATTATTCACTATAACTATATTTAATTTTTTCCGAGCTCTTGTCAAATTTTGAAAAAGCATTTTTATAGGGTGATAGTATGACTTTTTTGTATATTGAAGCTTGCCTTCATCGTTATATTTAAATGCATCATCTATTACAAGATAGTGTAAAATAAAGTTCGCAATTTTCATTTACGATACTCTTTCAAAAAAAGAAAATGGAGAGTAAGATGAAAATAAGCGAACGAGAGTTGTTTCAACATGTGATGATGGGTTTTATGATGGAAGCAGACCCCATGCTTGCTATGCTAAAATGGATCACAGAGCAACTGATGCAGATAGAGGCTGAATACAAAGCAGGAGCAAATAAGAATGAGCATAACGCAAATAGAAAGACTTATTTTAGCGGTTATCGACCAAGACGCTTTGATACAAGAATGGGTACGATCTATCTCATGGTGCCCAAACTAAGGAAAGGAGGCTATGTGCCATTTTTCGTCACTGCAAAGAAGAGAAGCGAAGAGGCACTTATTGGTATCATACAAGAAGCCTATATCAATGGCGTATCCACAAGAAAGATAGAGAGACTTGCCAAAGAGATGGGCATAGAGGGAATATCAGCTTCACAGGTATCCTCTATAAACAAGGACTTAGATGCACAAGTAGAAGCTTTTAGAAACAGACCTCTGCAGGAGGAGTATCCCTTTATTTATGTAGATGCACTCTATGAGAAAATACGCTCCAATAAGCGTGTTGTTTCTACTGCTATGATGGTAGCTTATGGTGTAGGAATGGATGGAAGACGAGAAGTATTGGCAATTGAACCTTTTTACTCAGAAAGCAATGAGAGCTGGGCAGCTTTCTTTAAAAAGCTTAAAGCAAGAGGTGTAAAAA
>JALSPX010000209.1 GCA_026985755.1 Sulfurovum sp.
TTTTGTTTTATTTAACGAAATATTGATTTATTAAAATTTCCTCTTAATTCTAATTGTGGCGTTGTTTCTCTCTTCATTTTTTTAGAAAAAACGAAGCAAAAAAGCGTCATCCCTCTCAAATCGCTTTGCTTTCAAGGGTGTTCGGGATGACAAAGATTTATAATAAATCGAGGCTATCGCCAAAATTTGCATTTTTTGGTATCCAAATAAGTGAGATAATTTAAATGTCGCGATAGTGGTTGTGCTTTTTTCTTTTGGGTTCGTTTCTCTTTTTTTGCGCATGAAAAAAAAGAAAAGGAACAAAGAGAATAACAACGCCACGAGATGGGATGCGTGGAAATTTAAATAAAAAAGTATAAAGGTGTTATCAGCATAACACCTTACAAACTCTTATGACTATCCTCATGCGAATGATCCCAAGCAATTTTCCCTCCACCTAACATATGAAAATGCAAGTGTCCTACCTCTTGCCCTCCGTCTTCTCCATTATTGGTGATGAGTCTGTAGCCTGTTTCATCTACACCTATTTTAGTTGCGACCTCTTGCATAAAAGTAGTCATACCTGCCATCGTTTCAGGACTGACATCTTGAAAGCAGTCTACGTGTTGTTTAGGGATGATAAGCACGTGGATGGGTGCTTTGGGGTAGAGGTCGTGGAAGGCTAGGAAGTTTTCGTTTTCGTGTACTGTGTTGTTGGGGATTTCGTTGTTTACTATTTTACAGAATATGCACATGGTATTGTCCTTTAATGATTTAGGAAGTGATGACTTTAGTCTCAGTAGAAATTGGTGGGACTAAAGTCTCCACTTCCGTATTTCTTTGGTTAATTATAACACAGAAAAAGCCTTATAAATCCCCTTATTATGAATTTTTAGCTAAAATCACGATTATTACTATTAATCACATAGAGGTTTTATGAAAGAATTAGAAGAGAAGATACTCAACGCTGAGAGTCTTGAGCTATTAGAAAAAGTACGTGTAGAGCTTTTTGGTAAGAAGGGTGTATTGGCAGCTGAGTTTGCTAAGATGAAAGATGTCCCTGGTCCAGAGAAAAAAGCCTTTGCACAAGGGCTCAATGAAAACAAAGCAGTACTGCAAGCAAGCTTTGATGCACGTTATGAAGCATTGAAAGCCCAAGAGATAGAAAGGGTACTGAAATCTGAAGCGATAGATGTTTCTCTCTATGGTACGTTGGCACAAAAAGGTGCACTCCATCCTGTGATGGAGACGATGGATAAGATTATCGACTATTTTGTGGCACTCAACTTTGCTGTAGATACGGGTCCTATGGTAGAAGATGACTTTCATAACTTTGAAGCATTGAACCTACCAAAATACCACCCTGCACGTGATATGCAAGATACTTTTTACTTTAAAGATGGTGGATTACTTAGAACCCATACGTCACCAGTGCAAATACGTACGATGTTAGAGACCAAGCCTCCTATACGTATGATAGCTCCAGGTACAGTCTTTAGACGTGATTTTGATGTGACGCATACCCCGATGTTTCACCAAGTAGAAGGGCTTGTGGTAGATGAAAAAGGCAAAGTGAGTTTTGCCAATCTTAAGTCTATTTTAACTGACTTCTTGCAGTATATGTTTGGAGATGTGGAGGTACGTTTTAGACCAAGTTTCTTCCCGTTTACTGAACCATCTGCCGAAGTAGATATTAGCTGTATCTTCTGTGAGGGTGAAGGATGTCGTATCTGTTCTCATACAGGTTGGTTAGAGGTACTGGGCTGTGGGATAGTAGACCCTAATGTCTTTAAAGCTGTTGGCTATGAAGATGTGAGTGGATATGCCTTTGGTTTAGGGGTAGAGCGTTTTGCAATGTTGATGCATAAGATACCAGACCTTAGAAGTCTGTTTGAGGGAGATATAAGACTATTGGAGCAATTTAGATGATAATTACAAGATCTTGGTTACAGGAATTTATAGACCTTAGTGATGTCTCTAACGAGAAGCTCTATGAGACATTTAACAGCATTGGGCTT
>JALSPX010000210.1 GCA_026985755.1 Sulfurovum sp.
TAAGTATAGCCAATGACACAGGCATAGTGCATGATCTTTACTATTACAGAGCTAGGTATTATGACCCCACACAAGCACGCTTTATCTCCCAAGACCCTATAGAGTTCTTGGCAGGAGACACAAACTTCTATAGGTATGTTGGCAATGATCCTTTGAACTTTGTGGATCCTAGTGGGTATAACCGTATGGGTGATAATATCAATAAACAGTATGAAAAAGCCTGTGGCAAAAAAGGTAATGCCGTAGGCTGTGCAGCCATGACTGTGATGGTTTGGTGTATGCCTGTAGCTTCACAGGCTTCAACTGAAGCAGACATGGAAAATGCAGCAAAAAGCATAGCAAAGAATGGTCCATCGTTGGGAAATGTGGCTATACTAGTCGCATCTACTTTACCTGGACGCTCAGAAAAGCTATTACCTCATATGCACTTACCTAAGCCTAAAGCTAAAAATAGCAAGAAAACGTGCGAGAAAGCAAAAAAAGTAAAAGCCCAAAAAGGTTTTAATGTAAAAGGTGCGATAAAGCGTTTGTGTGGAGATAGAACTAAGCATAAACAACAGAAATCTGATAGTACTGCAAGAAACCCTAGAAGGCATGAGCCAAAACACAAAAAAAGTGACTCTGAGCATATACCTTCTCAAGAGTTTGTAAAAGAAGCTGCTAGACAGAGGTTTAAAAATGTTAGTCTTACTAAAGCAGAAAGGAAGTGTATAGAAAATCAAATTTCAGGTAATCTTGATACAATGATAGTTCCGCATTTAAACCATCAAAATAAAAGTGCCCAAGTAAACCCTACAATAAATGGCACAAAAGAAGAAGTAGCAAAAGACTTACACAAACAAGCTAGGAAAGAAGTGGATATTTGGAAAAAAGAAGCAGACAAATTAGAAAAGACAGGCAAAAAAGGAAAGAGATGTGCTAAACTCATCAGAAAAAACTTAGAATTTTTTGCTAATCTTCCTAAAGATTACTTTACGAAGATTATGGATGCGGCATATGCAAAATGTGCAGAAAAATAAATAAAAGGAAAACAGATGAAAAAAATTACAGCTGAAGAGATTATAGATTTAATATCTTTACCATTAACCGATATTAAGGTTATAGAAACATTAGATGCACTTGGAATTGAACAACCTGTTTTAGACGAAGAGTATAAAATGGAAGGTGAATTGTGGACGGAAGGTGAAGAAAAAATAGGAGTTGCTATACTTTTTGCCGAATCAGATATGAGAAGAGATGATGGTGAGCCACTTGTTGAACAAATAGATTTTTATCATGAAGAGAAAGTACCTTTTCCATTAGGTTTACATAAAAGTGATGGTTATGAAACTGTGATAAAAAAATTAGGTCGAAAGCCTGATTTTTGCATCAAACTAACGCCTTGGAGAAAACAATGGGTATTTCCTTTTGATGACAAAGAACTTGTATATGCGATACATTTTAAGTCTAATATGAAAAGCATTGATTCTTTAGTTGTTGCAGAGTTCGACAGAGAAAGTGTCGAAAAAGACGAATTCGTCTTCCCATGTAGTGAGTTGGAAAAATAATGGAAACTAAAAGATTTATTCAAGATTTCAAAGATGAAATCATCTATGAAAAAGAGTATAAATATCAAGTGCCATTTGAACATAGTGACTATTATGTCAATATGGATGAAATCATTGTCGATGCACTAAAATCTGATGAACTGCTTCCTTCTTATTTTGATTTTATTAAAGACTTATTCTCTTATTATTTTGAATATAGTGCATTTACTTATGTGATTCTTAATAAAGAAGATGATGCATTAGAACGATTAAGTCAAGTAATGGGTTATAGTAGTATTATTTTGCGAGAGGCATTAAAAACTTGCGGATGCTTCAAAGGCAATAACCCTTTCATTATCTCCAACAAAGCAACCTTTATGGCAAGCACCCTGCTGCTTACCCACCAAACAGATGACTTTACTATAGCAAGCAAAAACCTTATAGACTCTCTAAATGGTAA
>JALSPX010000211.1 GCA_026985755.1 Sulfurovum sp.
CCCCTATAGCTACACCTTTGTCCAATACAATTATATCATATTGGATTTTAGGTACTATTGAGCATTGTTTTTATTTTACAACAAGTGCTTTATCTCTTGCAAAAACAATGATAGACCCCTATGCCTTTGACCCCTATGCTTTAAACAATGATAGACCCCTATGCTTTCCTATGCTCTATGCTTGACCCCTATGCTGCAGTCTCGCAACGTGGGAGCCAGAGATGCTCTATTTTCTTTCAACAATTTGGATATATGGGTATATTCTGAATAAACTCATCTATATCATCATCTATATTATAAGAAGACATATAATCTTTTATAATTTCAATAAACTCATCATGTTTACTTTCCACATCAATCAACCTAAACCCTACACGATTATATTTGTCTTTTTTATATAATTCTACTTTTCTATATAATGAGTCAAAAACTATAAACAAATGAATATCATATGCTTCTAAATCTTTTTCAGCATCTGATAAAAACTTATATTTACATAACTCACCATCACCACATAAAATTATTGGTAGTATTATTTCCATTAAAATCTATCCCAAAAACTCTTATCCATAGGTTTCGATTCCCATGGTCTATGCCTTTTTAATCCTTGACCTTGTTTTGTTTTACCTTTCCTATTTATTCTCTTCCTATGATAATGTGGATATTTTCCATATTGATTACCTGTTCGATTTCCAAATGGAGCCAATCTCGTACCTTTACTTCCAAATGTAATCTCTTTTCCTGTTTTATACCATGCACCGCCAATACACAATGATAAAGTTTCTGCAGTATCTTCACTCGTATCAGGAGTCCAAAGAGCTGCAAAAAATGCTGGAACATAATAGAATGAATTACCAGTAGAAAGTTGTTTATTAATCCAATAATTTAAAGCATCCTCTCCTGCTTCATCACCCCATAACAATCCAAGTGGGTCAAACCCATTCACAGGATCCCCAAGCACATACCCATACAAATTCGAGTCCCCACCACTAAACCCAATAGGGTCTTTCGCCGTCCACTTTCCAGTATAGGCATCATAGTCACGGTACCCAAAGCGTGTAAGCTTAGTATCTACATCATAAAGCCCACCAGCAAACCCAAACGGCACAGTGAAGCTTGGGTTGCTGTCTGAAAGTATATTACCATAGGTATCATAAACTATCTCTTTTACGATGTTATGATTTGTGTCGCTTATGGCTCTTAGGCTTCCTACTTGGTCATAATGCAAATAATACTTTTGTCCGTTACTTGTCATGCTTATAGGCATTCTTTGGTCTGCGTATTCAAATCTTTGTTTGAGGTTGTCGTTTGCGTCATACGTTGCAAGAAGTGTAGTCAAATTAGCCCATAAATACTTTTCAGTAATCACACCATCAACCAACTTGGCTACTCTTTGGTTAAGGGCATTGTGTTTGTAGGTTATGCTTTTAGTAGGTGTGGTGACTGCTAAGAGTTCTCCTCTTGTGCCATAACTGTAGTTTGTTGCACCTTGTGGTGTGGTTTTGGTTTTGAGGTAGCCATCTTCATCATACAAGTACGTGTTGTCTCCATAGACTTTGAGGTTATCATCTAGGGTGTAGCTGGCTGTGATGCTTGTGCCGTTTACTGTGGCTGATGCTCTGTTGCCGTTGTTGTCGTAGGTGTAGGTTTCTACTTCTTGATTGTCTTTCTTTACCTGTGTCAATCTTCCCATCTCATCATAGGTATAGTCGTACGTTACTGTAGTGCCATTGAGGGTCTCTCTCTTTTGAATTATAGCTCCACTTTGGTCTCTGTTTGATAGTTCATAGCTAAATGTGTTATCACTTACCTCTGTCACTTCTCCAAAGCTGTTATAGCTTCTTGTTTGTGTGAGTGTACCATCGGTTAGGTTTGTTACGTAGGCGTTTTGTGGGTCTCTGGTGAGAGTGTAATCTCCACTACTTGTGAGCAAGCCATCATTATCATAGGTGTAGGACTCTGTGGCTCCTGCGTAAGTGCTAGATGTGACTTGGAAGTCATTGTTATAGCTAAACTCTGTCGTATGGTTAAGTACACCTGCTTGGACTGTTTTTGTAAGCAAAGTACCATCATAAGTGTAGGTAAAAGACTCATCGGTGGCTGAAGCTGTCGAAGTCGTGATGCTTCCTACTTTATCTGCAAATAGGTAACTGTAGTTTGTTGTGCCTTCAGGTGTTTGAGTGCTTTCTAGTCTTCCGTTGCTGTAGGTGTTTGTGATGGTCTTGCCACTTGCTTTGACGATGCTTGTAAGGTTTTTGCTTCTGTCGTAGCTGTAAGTAGTCGCTTTGTTTTCTGGGCTTGTGTAGTTCGTACGCAAATCCCCTCCGTTGTAACTAAAGTGATGCTCTGCTGGGGTAGGTACTGTTCTGGTAAGCAAGTTACCATTTTTATCATAGCTGAAGTGTTCTGTCGTACCGTTAGGGTAGTTTACTTGGGTGAGGTTATCTACTATGTCATAGCTGTATGTGGTGCTTTGCCCTCGTGGGTCTGTGATGCTCGCCACGTTACCTCTGTTGTCGTAGGTGTAGCTTGTCTCTCTTGTGCCTGTGGTTTCTTTGGTCACCCTACCCTTGCTGTCGTAGGTGTAGGTCGTAGGGGTGAGTGTGCCTGTTTTTTCTTCTATGGTAAGGAGGGTGTTGACATCGTAGGTACGTGTGGCTACTCTACTCTCTGGAGTGGTGAGGGTCTCTGTGCCATTGTTGTAGTCTGTCACACGTGTGGCAGTTTTGCCGTTTTGTGTGATGGTTTGGGTTTTACTATTGGTGTGGGTCTCGTTGCCATCATACACAGTGCTATAGCTTGTAGTGCTTTTGAGTCCACTAGGCTGTGTTACTTCTTGTGAAGCCAAGATGCGTTGGTGGGTGAGTGTGTCTGTGGTATATGTACGCACAGAGCTTACACCATCTCTTAGGACGCTGCTGTTACTCTCATCTTTTGCAAAGGTAGCCGTGATGTTCTCTCCTGTAGCGAGGGTCATAGTAGAAGCTATATCTCCATTGGCTAGACGTATATCTTTGCTACTGCTGGTCTCTCCCTCTGGCTGTATGGTAGAATAGAAAGTCTCTCCTTGACTCACATTACGCAAGAACTGGTAAGAACCACCCAGTCCATCTATCTCTTCTACGATACGCCCTATGTCATTATACTTATGTTTAATCACATTACCATTAGGGTCAGTCATCGTGTCCATGAGTGAGCCGTCAAAGTAACTAAAGGTATATTTAGAATTGTCCTCATACCCCACCTCTACCAAGTCACCATGTTCATCTACACTTAGGGTGGTGACTTGTCCGTTAGGTGCGGTAATTTGGGTTGGTTTTCCGTTGGCGTCTCTGGTGATGGTGGTAGTTTGAGAGAATCGGTCAGTAATGGCATTCAAATATCCATCTGACCCATAATTGTACTCTTCTAAAATTGTATGGTTGTATAAAAGTTCTGTCGTAATATGTTTAAAATCATCAAACAGATATTTAATACTTCCTTCAGAAAAACTTGCATTGCCTGCTTTCTCTATAATCGAACCAGTAGGTAAAGATAAAAATGTCAATGGACGATTAAAAGTAATCTCATAAGGCCCACCATTACGATAACCCATATCATGTTGTTGTCCTGATAATGCATCAGAGACAGAGAGATTATAATTACTAACAGCCAAAAGATATTCACCTGCTTCAAAATTTTGTTTGATATAGGAATCATACATATGTACAGAACCATCACCAAACGTTTGATCAGAGTCATCATTGCCCACTACATGCTGCCAATTCCCATTAGTATCTTTTTTAAAAATATGTATCATTAAGTCAACCGGACTTGATTTTCCATCATTATCAATATCTATACGCCTGTTATCTCCTGAGTACTCTGTCAGTGTATCTATCTCCAATTCTCCACCATCATGTCTAAATATCCAGTGGTCAACAGTGTTATAGTTAGGATGATTGTTCACTAATTTTCTTTTTATTTTATTTTTTGTAAAGAGTGTTTTAGTTCTCAAAACTGAACCATCCCCTTTATATATAGCATTATATCCTGCATAATGAATATTAGAAAAAGTCCAACCATTCGCGATATTTGAATTATTATTTTTTGTTGACTCTATATTGACTTTTATCTCTTTCGTTTTCACAAAATTTATTTTATCTCTTCCTATAATGCCTGTAGATACATTACTTGTTCTAGCCCAAGCTCTAGCAAAATCACTACTTGCTCTATAATAGACCATATTATAACGGTAGACAACTGTAATAATTCCTTTTACTTCTCCTGCTACATATTTACCTAAGGCATCTTTGCCATCCCATACAAAGCTCAATTTATTCAGTTCACCAAGTGTCGCATTTTTGATAAATGTACGTCCTGCAATATCAAGTGTGACTGTTGCTTCAGTTACTGATGCTGGGGCGTTTGCCATATCAACAGATACATTTATCACATAGTCATACCCATCCACACGCTTAGATGAGTAATGCAAAGTAATATCAGTCCCTGCTACAGGAATATCTTCATGAAAGACTCTTGATTTTTTAGTAACATAAGAGCTAATATCTGCCTGACAATCATTAGGAGGCGTATCGTCGTCATCTGTATCAGGAGTATCAGGGTCTTCACTATCTTCAGGTGGCCCATATGGCCAGTTATGGTCCCATGGGGTAAAGTGTGTAATCGCTGCACGCCAGTAGGTTTTGCCTGCTGTATAGTTGCTATTGTCTGCTATACCAGAGACTTCATCACTGGTACTACCGTCACCATTGAGGTCATTTGGGGCATCATCTCCTGTACTGTCCAAGGCATCAACTTTGCCATCTCCATCGGTATCCAATAATTTTACTACCACCCCGTTATCCGAAGCTTTCCAAACTCCATCTTTTCTGTCATAATACCCTACTGGTACTATCTCTCCTACATCAAAGCCTAAGAAGTTATCTACATACATAATGACAGGTGCATCAAAACTTACCTCTTCATCATCTCCTACGCCATCTACAGTAAGGTCAGAACAGTAGGTATAGGCAGACTCCGTTGGTAAATCTGAAGGCATAGACTTTGGTGTCTCAAACTCTGTAGCTCTTACGCTTAAGTTTGTCAACTCTCTAGTGCGCCCATCGGCTGATGTCACAGTAGCTTTTGTAACCCCATCAAACACGAGTGTAGTAGAACGCTCTCCTTTAGCATCACTAATAGGTGTAGAGATATGTATTTTGGGGGTGCTATTACCTAGATTTATGCTAGTAACTTTAGTATCCAAAGTTAACATAGTCACATCAGGAGAACGCACCCAATCTTGCACAGGTGCCTGGATACTTCTGTCTATAGTCGTATACCCTTGCTTGGCATAACGCATCGTCAATTTCAATCCACCCTCTGCAGGTATGGCATAACTACCATTGGCGTCTGTTAGTGTTGTACCATATTCGGGATGTGCATGTATGCTTACCTGTACCCCACCAAGAGGGCTTCCATCTTTTGCTTTGATTTGTCCTGCTATCATACAGAAACGTTTTTCATCATAGTTGTCCACTGTGGCATCTGTAGGAATTTTATCTATATATGCATTTCCAAAGTTTGTAAAATTGAAATTGCTGGTATTGAGCTCTTTTGCTACCACAACGGATACAGAAGAGTTGTATGCACCTACCTCTATATTTAGTGTAGTATTACCTTCTTGCAAACCTTCAATAAGCCCTGCATCATCTACTGTAGCAATGGTATTATTGAGTATAGCATAGTTTACATTGTCTAGATTTTGTGTAGAACCATCAGAATAACGTCCTATAATATTTGTCTGTATATTTTTACCTACCCTCAGATTGACAGGATTTGGAGATACAGATATAGATTGCAGTACAGCTGCCCCTCCTTTCACCTCTACATGAAGTGTATTAGATACCATAGCACCTACTTTGGCTTGTATGGTTGTTATGCCTCTTTTGTGTGCCTTTAGTGTGTTGTTTGTATCTACAGTAAGTACATCTTCATCACCGATGAGCCACACTATTGGGGTCGTTATCTCTTTGGAAGTATTGTCATCATAGTTTGCCCTAACGGTAAGTGTAGATGTTTCATTGATATCTAACGTTAAAGCTGTTGCGTCCAAAGAAAGAGAAATCAGTGAGGATTCTACGCTCACTGTTACGCTATCAGTATCTGTTGCATCGTCATTATCTCTAACTGTAAGTGTAACAGTATGGCTACCTGTAGTAGTAAAGAGATATCTGAATTGTCTCTCTTCACTCAGGACTACACCATTCTCATCTTTCCATTTATAAGCGACAATCTCTCCATCTCTATCTAGAGATGCATTAGCATCAAAAGTAACGCTCTCACCATATTTTATATTACTCGCATTGACTTCTGCTTTGGCTATGGGTGGAGTGTTGCCAGAAGCACTTGGCTTCACCGTTATTCTTACACTATTTTGTGTTTTCCAAGGCGAATTATGTCCACCTTCCTCTACTGTAGTCAGTCTAAAAAGAAGTTCTGTCTCTGCTTTGACATTTGGAGCAATAAAAGTAGGATGAATGCTTTTTTTGTCAGAGAGTTGCACATTTTTACCTTTGACTTGTCTCCAACTGTAGCTTTTTATCTCTCCTCCAAAATCTGCTTTACTTGCGCTAGCATCAAGTGTTACTGTAGTACCAGAGACAACACTTTGGTCTTTTCCTGCATCTGCACATCCTGATACAAAAAGTGCAAAAATACTTATGAGGATAAAATGTTTAATATCCCCCCCTATAGTTATATTTCTAAACATGAATATCCCTTTAATTTAAAATTATTATATACCATTGTAGCATCTAATATTTAAATGCGTTTTAAATGCAAAAACAAAAAAGAAAACGTTTTATAGTGTTTGGTACGCTTTTTTTATACAGGCATCTATTGTCGGTTCATCTGCAACTTCATACTGTATATTTTTAGGTAGATGGGCTTTAGTTGATTCTCCTATGACGATGGCAATATAGCTCATATCCCATGAAAAATTTTTAAGAAAACAGTGAATAGTTGAAGGTGAAGTAAAAATAATAATAGCATTGTGTTGTGGTTTAGCCTCTTTAGGGTACGTGACACAATGGGTCTGATAAATCACTTTTTCTTGTAAGATGATACCTTTTTGAGCAAGGTATCTTTTGCTATCAAAAGAGATTTCTTTGGGACGCAAATATAAGATATTTCTATTTTTAAATCTATTGATAATCTCTTGGCTAAGTGATGCACCATAAAAGGATGTGGAACAATATTCCACTTTCCCGCCTAAATTTTCTATCTGCCTTGCGGTAGCAGTTCCTATGGCTAAAGAGGGATACTCTTTCCATTCACTGTTAAGTACGTCTGCACTTTTTACGGCTTGTTTAGAGGTAAACATCAATGTATCACACTGAGATAAATCAAGCTCAGTATTCACAATAGAAAAATCAATCATTGGAAGATATATCGTATTGGCTTTATGTACTGGTGAAAGTAAATAAATGGCTCTTTTTATCACTATACAACCTTGTTTAACTCTACGATTGTTTTTCCATGTAAAAGTGCATTATTCATCTCTTCATCATCATAAGGATCAAAATGTGGAGTAATAACCCACTTTTTCCTTTTATCAAGAAGCATAATTTTATCTTCTACCTCATCTGCAATACGATGTGCTTCTAGTAGCAGCATATTAGGACGTAATACCATATGGAACTCCACAAAATTGGTAGTACCATCTGTTCGTGTACGAAGCCAGTGATACGAGGAAACTTCTGGATGATTCGCAATAATCTCACCTATTTTGGCAACCATCTCTCCCCCTAAGGCTCTATCTAAAAGTATCTCAATCCCCTCCACAATAATCTCATATGCAGAATAAATAATATAGATACCAATTGCTATACCAAAAATAGCATCAATCCAATGAAGTTCTGTGAGTGCGACTAGTCCAAGTGCTACCAATACAGCTGCATTGGACCATAAGTCTGTTTGATAATGCAAGGCATCCGCTTTTATCACTAAGTTATCTGTTTTTTTTGCAACATTTAATAAAAACTGTACAAGAAAATAGGTAATGATAATAGATATGAGCATCGCGACAATAGCTGGGCTTAATAAGGAAGTAGTTGAGCCCTCTAAAAGTTTTTTGATCCCTACATAAATAATATAAAGACCCGATATAGAAATAATGGTACCCTCAATCACCGCAGCGATAGCTTGCATTTTTCCTTTACCATATTGATAGATATCATCGGGAATCTCTTCTGCCTTTTTAATAGCAAAATAGTTAAATATCGATACAGCCATATCAAGAATAGAATCAATAGCAGATGCCAATACTGCAACAGATCCACTTGCTATGCCAATAACAAGTTTTACAATAACCAATAATGTTGCTACCAAAGAAGATACTACAGTAGCTCGTTTTTGTAGTGAATGTTTACTATCCATAGAACCTCTCTATTTAAATATATCTGATTTTATCATAATATTATTAGAGGTTCCCTTCAGAATCGTGATGGATAATTATAAACTATTTAT
>JALSPX010000212.1 GCA_026985755.1 Sulfurovum sp.
TTTGGGTTTGTTTTTCTTTTTGGCATCATTTTTATCTTTATTGCCATCTTTCTTTTTTTGATTCTCTTTCTCTTTTTTCTGTTTATCCTGCTTTTGCTTTCCATCTTTCTTTTTATTTTTATCTTGATTCTTTTTTTTATCTTTGTTTTTCTTCTCTTTATTTTGTTTTTTATCGTCTTTGTTTTTCTTATCTTTGTTTTTCTTATCGTCTTTCTTTTTATCTTTATTCTTTTTTTTATCTTGCTTCTTTTTGTCTTGTTTCTTTTTCTCTTCTTGCTTTTTCTTCTGTTTTTTCGCCAATTCTAAATTAAATTGCGTATCTTTATCTTCTTTTATTTTAAGTGCTTTTTCATATGCCTTTATTGCCTTATCCCACTCTTTTTTCTGGAAATAACTATTCCCAATATTGTGCAATTTTAGAGAGGCATCTATCCCATCGGCTCTCTTATACGCTTCTATCGCTTCGTCATATTGTCTATTTTTATACAAAGCATTTCCTATATCATACTCTTTTTGTGCACTTTGAGTCTCTATATTTTTCAACAAGCTAGCAGATTTTCCATACTGCTTCGCTTCATAAGCTTTTGTTGCTTTTTCTATGGTTTTAAAATCAGTTATTCCAGCACTTAAAAAAGTGAGAAATGAGAAATGAGAAATGAGAAATGCTATGACTATCTTTTTCATGCTTGACCTCCATTGCTACCTGCTACCTGCTCTTTGCCACTTGTATTTTGTCTTGGTAGTGAAGAGAATGCTATGAGCAACAACAACAAACCAAGTCCAAGTGGATAGTAAAAATACTCTACTCTCTCTTTTACTGTCACTTCTCCTTGTTGTTGATTTTTGTATTTACTACGTATTACATCAACAAGCTGTTTAATATCTTCTTTTCCTGTACCTGCAACGATGTAAGCTCCACCCATCTCTTTTGCTAGCTTGCCAAGTGCATCATTACGTTGTGTAATCGCGATAGTGCCATCTTTAAGACTTAGTGGCTTACCATTTTCATCAATAACAGGCGCACCTTTTTTTGTACCCACAAGCACAACATAGAGATCTATGTGATTGCTTTTAAGTATTTCCTTAAAGCCTTCAATAGATTTTTTATCACCCCCATCACTAAAGAGAACCAATATCTTTGGTTTCTTCTTCTCTAAGAGTGTTGCCACCTGTTCTGCTAGTGCAGAAAAATCTGTAGAACCCATATTGATATAAGAGTCATCTACTCCCTCTACCATCATTTTAAGTGTCTCTTTATCTGCAGAGAATGGCGCTAACACAAATGGACTATAGGCAAATGCCACTACACCTATCTCATCACTTGGCATACTGTCAAAAAATGTTGTCATCTTCTTTTTAGCAAACTCAAGACGGTTAGGATAGACATCTTTACTTCGCATTGAACCAGAGATATCTAGTGCTGTGAGCAGTGTTAAGCCTTGCACTTCTACTTTTTTATCACCTTTTTCCATAACAGGGCGTGCAAGGGCTATAATCATCATAAAAATAGCTAAAAACATCAAAATATTACGTGCCATCAAAGGCATACTCTCATCAGCTGCACTCAGACGCTTTAAAACCTTCTCATCAAAGACACGCGAAAGTCTCTCTTTATTGGTACTAAGCAAAAATGCAAAGATGATAAAAGGTATCACCATGACCCAAAAAAATTGAGGATGAACAAAACTCATCTATATCCCCCTTGAATTTCTAAAATAGATAAACAATAATAATGCAAAAATAGCCACAAAGAGTGGATAAATATAAAGGTACGTATGTTGCACAATTTTTTTATCATCTATCTTGGTGGCTTCAAGTTTGTCTATCTCTTCATAAATTTTTTCTAAACTACTGGCATCACTTGCACCATAAGCCTGACCATGCCCCGCATCTGCCAATGCTTTCAAATAGGCACCATTATAATCACGCTCATCACCTATACCTATAGTATAAAGCTTAATATCACGTCCTGCTATAAGGTTTTTTACATCTTCAAAAGGAATTTTGGACATATTGTCTACACCATCTGTCAGTAATATTGCAATTTTTGATTTTGCTTTACTTTTGCTAAGTAAATTATAGGCTTGTACAACAGCATCATTAATGGCTGTCCGCTTTCCTGCAATACCCATCTTTTGCATCTTGGTGATATCAGTCAAAAACTTTTTTTCAAAAGTCAAAGGTGATGCAATGAAAGCAATATCTGCAAACGTCACCATCCCTATACGGTCATTTTTACGCTTTTCTATAAAATCACCTACAACTTCTTTGACCACATCAAATTTAGTACGCCATGGGTCATTAAGGTCAAAGCCTCTTTGACGCATAGAGTCTGAAGAGTCAACAATCAACACAATATCCCGTCCCTCTTTTTTAGAATTGGTATAGGATTTGGTGATGACTGGTGAGGCCAAAGCTATCACAGCTGAGACAATACCTATCCATTTCATCCACTCTAACCATGCCATATTTTTACCACCTTTTTTCATCAAGGCATTGATATGTGGAAAAAATATCGCTCTGCTACGTTCTTTACAAAACTTTGCACACACTACAAAAAGTAGTATGACTAACAATAATAATGGATATTCAAAACTAAATTGATTCATCTGCCACCTGCACATAGAGGTTAAAATATTTTCTAGTCTCTTCGTCTATTTCATCTACCTCTTTTTTATATTTATACTTTTCAAGCATAGGTTCAAGCTGGGAAAACAACTCTTTTTTTCGTTCATCTGTTGCCAAAAGTCTTGCATAATGTGTTGCCTCATATGCTGACTTCTTACTATCCTCCCAATCTATATCTTTAAGTGCTTGCAAGTACCCTTTTGCTAGATTTATTTTTCTATTTTCCCAAACTCTTTTGGCAACAAAAAATAAAATACCTATCAAAAGAAGTAATCCAAAACCTATCAATCCCCAATAGATATAGTAAGAACTATCAGGAATCTCTAACAAAGGCTTAATATCACGCAATTGTGCACTTATATTTTGTTCATTCATATCACAATACCTCTTTTTTTCTCACTATTTTTCACGCTTTCTCATCGCATCTTCTTCATCAATTTTAATGTCGGTTCTTCATCCGTATATATTTTTGTAAACCGTACACCTTGTTTTTTAAACTGTTTATAGAGTTTTTCATCATTCTCATGCAGCGCTTTTTTATAACTCTTGAGTGTAGCACTGTCTATATCACCCTCAAAACTCTGCTTGGTTTCCATATCTATAAGTCGAAGATACCCAAGTTCACTTGGATTTTCCTCAAACTTATCACGTACTATGACAGCAAAAACATCATGTTTTTTAGCCAAAAGTTTTAGGTCTATATCACCCACAAAATCTGAAACTATAAAAAGTAAGGCTTTCTTTTTTAACCTACTTACAAGTGTCTCAACCAATGCTGTATAATCGGCTTCTTTCCCGAGAGAATCAAACGATATTACACTCTCCACAGCCTTATGTACTGAAAAGAGCTTTTTGCTTGGTTTAGAAAAATCATACATCTTATCGGCAAAAATCATATGCGAAAACAAATCTGCATTTTTGACAGCAGAAAATCCAAGTGTAGCCACTACTTCAGCCATGATATCTGACTTTTGCTTGACTGTACCAAAGTATGTAGAACCTGAGAGCATAGAGACAACGACTACATTGAGTTCTCGTTCTTCTTTATACACTTTGACAAAAGGTTTGCCAAGTTTCGCTGTGGTTTTCCAGTCTATCTTACGTATATCATCACCATAGACATATTCGCGAAGTTCTGCAAACTCAAACCCTTCACCTTGAAACAATGAAGCATTGTTTCCCAACATATCACCATAAACTTGCTTTTTGGTTTTTAAAATGATTTTTTTTACTTGTTTATTCATTTATACCTCGTAGGGGTAGACCCATGTGTCTACCCTTCGTATTTTACATAAGGGTACATACATAGGTGTACCCCTACATATTATGGAATCGGCACAGCTGCCAATATTTTCTCAATAATCTCATCTTGTGTAATCTCCTCAGCCTGTGCTTCATAAGAGAGTATAATACGATGACGTAGTATCTCTTTAGCGATATATGCTATCTCCATAGGAGAGACATAATCTTGCCCTTTGAGATACGCTATGGCACGGCTTGCCTTATACATATCAATACTTGCTCGTGGGCTTGCCCCAAACTCGATATATGCTTCAAGCTCTTCAAGTCCATAGGCTTTAGGGTCGCGTGTGGCGGATACCAATTCAATAATATATTTTTCTATCTCTTCATCCATATGTACAGCCAAAGCCTCTTCACGGATTTTATTTAAATCCTCTACAGTGGCCACTTGCTCTATCTTCTCAAAGCTATTGTTTGCTACACGACGAGCAATTTCAAGCTCTTCTTCTTTTGTATTATAGCCCACAACCAGCTTCATCATAAACCTGTCTAACTGGGCTTCAGGTAGCTCATAGGCACCCTCTTGCTCTACAGGATTCTGTGTTGCCATCACCAAAAAAGGCAAGTCCAGTTTAAAGGTCTCATCACCAATAGTCACTTGACGCTCTTGCATCACTTCAAGCAAAGCTGATTGCACTTTAGCTGGAGCTCTGTTTATCTCATCTGCGAGTAAAAGATTGGTAAATACTGGACCTTGTTTAATTTTAAAGCTATTGTTACTGGGATCATAAATCTCTGTACCTATGATATCTGAGGGAAGTAAATCGGGTGTAAATTGAACACGTTTAAAATCTAAGCCTAAAGTTTTGGCTAAGGCATTCACTGCCGTAGTTTTGGCAAGTCCAGGTACACCTTCAAGCAATATATGCCCGCGACAAAGAAGTCCTGCAAGCAAGCCTTCTACCATCTTGTCTTGACCGACAAGTACTTTAGATATTTCTGTTTTGATATTCTGTATGATTTGACTCAAGTCTTTCTCCTAAGTGTTTATTTAGGAGAAGTCTACTTGATTGAGGTTAATTGAAGTTTAATCGCACCATAATTTTAGAGGGTTCAATACCTATTAAAAGTTATACATTACCCCAAAAGTACCAAGGTTTAAATCTGTATTAAATGCTCCCTCATCCGAGAAAATATGTTGCATATCTATCCAAAGACCTAAATTATTCTCTAAGGCATATTCTGCACCTGCACCAAATGAGAAACCACTCTCGTCAAGTGTTGATTTTCTTTTTCTTACAGTATAATCAACTGTTGTTTTGCCATACCCTAAAAGTCCATAAAGTTTCGTCTCTTCATTCATCATATATTGTGGTTTCAAATAGAGTCCATAGTGTACGACTTCTGAAAAATCATTTTCAATAAATGAATTAATATATCGTGCTTCTACCCCTAGATAATCTGTAATATCAGCACCTGCTTTAAGAATAAAACCATATGTCATGTCTTTTACTCTCTCATTTTTATTCTTACATCCACAATCTCTACTAAGCCCTGTTGCTACACCACCTATCCCTACGTAAAACATTGGCTCTAGTACTGGTGCTGTTTCCACAGGCTCCAAAATAACATCTGGTTCTACTTCAATACTTCCCCCTGCAAAGACTGTACTACTTAATAATGTTGCTGTAATTAATGAGGTTACTACCTTGTTTAGTTTCATTTTTTATCCTTTTAAATTATTTAACAACTCGGCTATCTTTTAGATAAAAGATCCGTAGCTTTCCGTCCCTATTTCACAATAAGTTTGGCTTTTTGTAGCTTATTATACTAAAATTAAATTAAATTATGCATCTTTTTTCTGACGTAAAGAGTATCCCTGTTTACTATGTGAAACAATAGGCAATTCAGGATATGCTTTACGTAACGTATACACCAAAGTACGCAATGCTGAATCTGCAATTTCATGATTTTCCCAAATCTCTTCAATCAACGTATCATATCTAACAATACTGTTTAAGTTTTCACTTAAGATTTCCACTAGTTTGCTTTGTTTACTATTGAGTTTCACCTCACTCTCTTCACAATACAATTTATGCTCCATACGCGAATAGGTATATTGTTCAGAAATTTCAATATTCTCGATCTCTCCTGAACTAGCAGTTGCTTTATTTTCTGCTTCTTTCTGGTCCATATACTGTTTATAGGCTAACTGTATTGCTACTTCCACATCAGAAGATGAAAATGGTTTTGCAATAAATCCATATGGAGAAAGCTCCAAAACCTCTTGAAATGTCTCCGAATCATTGTGGGCGGTAATAAATATGATAGGTACAATATGATTTCGCAATATCTCTCTAGCCAACTGTATACCATCCATAGAACCTTTAATATTAATATCCATCAATACCATATCATAACTATTTGCACGTATCTGTGTGAGTGCATCTCTTGCATTATCATAACAATCTGCTCGTTCCACCTGATATTGACCCAATATATCTTTTAAATATCTTTGTGTAATCACTTCATCTTCAATAATCATTATTTTTTGAGGAAAATCCACTATATCTCTCCTTTTATATCAAAATAGACTTGTATAAGTGTACCATTATCTATACTAATTTCCAAACGACCATTAGGTAAAGAGACAGATAAGTCTTCAATCAATGTCATACCTAAAGATTGATGCTCTTTTTGTGTATTGAACCCTAAGCCATAATCTTTTATACTTAGCACATATTGTTCTTTATCATTTTTGAGTGTAACATCTATATGCTCATTCCCTACGCTATACGCATGTTCGATAGCATTACTTACTGCTTCATTGACAATCAATCCTAAATTAATACTATCTTTAATACCCAGAGTCACATAGTCTATATCAGAAATAATGGTATGCTGTGTGACTCTTTGTAAATTTTTCAGTATTCCTTCCAAATAGGTATGCATATCTACTTCATCATGCGATACCCCTTTATACAAATTCTCATGCACAAAACTCATCGATTTTATACGATCTACATGGGCACGAAACATTTTCTTGTATTTGGGATCATCTACTTTAAACGATTGGGTTTCCAAAAGTCCCATCATCACTTGCATATTATTTTTAGTACGGTGATGCACTTCTTTAAAAAGTAATTTGTTTTTCTCTATAGAGTCGGTCAGTTGTTTTTCAGAATTGTTACGTTCTTCTTCCAAAACATACATGACATAAGCTACTACTGTGTATGCAACAAAAAGTTCTATCATGAGCGTTTTATGATAGAGCAATGTTATATATCCCATAGTAGCAAATATCCATAAAATCACAAAGCCTATCATAGGCAGTACTATCCAAAATTTACCTTCTTTATGTCCTAAGAAAAAAAATGAGACAACAGGGAGTGTAGAAAACCAAAAAAGAGAGAATTCAGCATTATAATCTGGTACAAAAAGGGTTATCAATAGGTATATTGAAAAAACAACGATGAGAATTTTTGACATACTTTTTATACCTAAATAGCGTGGAAACAAAAGATAAAATCCATATAAGGTTAGCATGGTTACAAGTTCAATAGTCGCTATTACGTCATAGTGATAGAGCCTACTTTCATAAAAATCAAAAACCATAATGATACTAGGTAAATAGACTAAGAGTGAAATCATCACCGCTTTGAGCCTCTCCCTACTACCTTTTGGAAAATATTTTCCCTTTAGTATATTTGCTTCCAGCGTCATAACGCTCCCCTTTGTTATATTTGCTTCTATTTTAACATTTACTTCTTCAAATATGCCATTGCTGTTGCAATAATATCATCATCATCTTTACTATTTGATTTAAGCACCACTCTCTCTTTGCCTTCATCTCTAAACTCTATAAAGACATTTTCTCCATACGAAGAGACTTTGGAGATGCCTTGTTCACGGGCAAGGACTTTCATAACAATGACGTCTATAAACTGTCTGGTAATCGTGTCTAGTTTACCAAATCTGTCTGCTATTTCAGACTCTATCTCATAAACTTCTCCTGTAGTCTCACATAGTGAAAGTCTTCTATAAAGTTCTAAACGTAATCTATCTTCTTCAATGAGCTCTTCATTCAGGTAAGCATCGATAGAAAGTTTCATATCAATATTATGTGCGACCTCTTTATCTTGTCCGCTAAGCTCTTTGATGGCATCTTCAAGCATACGTAAATAGAGTGAATACCCTATCTGTTTGATATGCCCAGACTGTGCTTCACCGATGATGTTACCCCCACCACGTATCTCCAAGTCATGAAATGCCAGTACTGCTCCTGAGCCTAAATCTGAATGAGACTCGAGTGCCAGTAAACGACGTTTGGCGTTGTCTGTCAGACGTTCTTTATCTGCAACCATAAAGTAGCAGTACCCCTCTTTTCCTCCACGTCCTACACGCCCACGAAGCTGATGCAAATCTGCGATACCGAAGTTATCAGCACCATCAACTATCATCGTATTGGCATGTGGCATGTGTATACCTGATTCTACAATAGAAGTAGAGAGCAAAACATCATACTCCCCATCTTCAAAAAGCATCATCTCATCTTCTGTCTCTTTGGCAGAAATTTTAGAGTGAAGCACTGCGATACGAAGTTTAGGAAGTATCTCAAGTAACACTTTTTTCTTCTCTTCT
>JALSPX010000213.1 GCA_026985755.1 Sulfurovum sp.
GATGGATGGTTTACACATGCAAGTACTATTAAACATGAAATTGTTTATTCAAACTTATTTACTTCACCTTACTATAAAAAACGTTTGCGTGTATGTCGTCGCTATCTGCCTGATAGTTCTGTATTCGATAAGCAACCATCAGTCAAAACATGGAAAGTTGCAAAACAAGACCTCCCTGTCGAACAGCCTGCTCAAAAGAATAGAGCCGTCGTTATCAAAGCACCATTAAAAGATATTGAAAAATCATCTACAGACAGAAACTATTATATACAAGTTGGCTCCTTTATTGGTAATCCAAAACATGCACTTGTTTATCGTATAACACGTCATAAACTACACTATAAAGTCATTCGATTCTCTAAAGATGGAGAACAAATATCAAAACTTTTAGTAGGTCCATATTATACAAGAGCAGAAGCACTGGCAGTATTACCTACAGTAAAAGAAAAAATTAAAAGAGATGCTTTTATCGCAGAGATACGCTAATGAAATTAGCCTGTCTTGATGTGGGTCTTAAACGTATTGGTGTAGCTATTTGTTTTGATGGGAACATTGTACTTCCCCAAAATGCCATTCTACGTAAAAATCGTAACCAAGCTGCACATGATGTCAATGCTTTTTTAAAAGCGTGGGAGATAGATAAACTTATCGTAGGGATACCCCTAGATGCAGACAATTCAGAAGAGATGCAAAGACGTATTGAACATTTTGTTTCTTTGCTTGCCTTAGATATAGAGGTAGTCTACCAAGATGAACAAAGCTCCAGTATCGAAGCCCAAGAACTTACACAAGGTATCTTTCGACATAAAAAAGACGGTAAAATAGACTCAATAGCTGCAAAGATTATACTAGAAAGATATCTAGAAAAACAATAGAACCCTCTCTGAATAAGCTATTTTCTTCTAAATCTTTTATAGAGCCCATAAATGATTGGACCATATCGAATCACTTTCCATAGTATATTTTTCACGCTTTCTCCTTTATAATTTTTCTTTTAATTTTTGTATACGATGATATGACTTCTCAATACGATCTATTTTGATACTACCTTTTTTGACCAACGAAACTATCGTGTCTATCAATGTTTTAGTATTTACAATATGTTTTGGATCCAATTGATTACCAATAAGTAGTATATCATCGCCTGCATTAATGGATAATTCCAAGGTCTTGCTTAGCGTATATTTTTTGGCAATCGCTCCCATTTGTAAATCATCTGTAATCACTACACCCTTAAACCCTAATTTTTTACGTAAAAGCCCATCGACTGTTTTGGCAGAAAGCGTTGCTGGGTATTTTGCATCCAAGTTTTTATTAAATACATGCGCAACCATCACCGTATCTGCTTTATCTTTTAGGATATGATAGGGTTCAAGTTCTACTTTACTCCATAAATGTGTTACATCCACATACCCCTTATGCGTATCTCCTTCAGAAGAACCATGACCGGGGAAATGCTTCAAAGAAGTCAAAACACCATTAGCATGCATAGCATCTATAAACACAGATGCATATTTTGATACAATTTTAGGATCCTTGCCAAATGAACGCCCAAGTCCATGTATCACATGGTTATTTTGGTTGATATCCAAATCTGCAACGGGTGCCAAATCAAAATTAATACCCACTGACTTGAGTTCTTTACTCATTTTAGTATAGGTTTTTTTGATTTGATGTTCATCCATTTTTATGACATCTGATGCCTTGGGAAATTGACCATAAAATCCATATTTTTGCTTAAGTCGCTGTACACGTCCACCTTCTTGGTCAACTGCAATAAGCAGCTTCCCATCATAACTACAAGCTTGAAGTTGTCTTGTCAACTTAGCTACTTGGCTTTTTGTAGCAATGTTTTTGGGCTTACTTTTATCTACAGGATTATAGTCAAACAGTATCACTGCTCCTAGATGGTACTCTTTTATCTCTCTACAAATTTGTGTATCTTTTTCTG
>JALSPX010000214.1 GCA_026985755.1 Sulfurovum sp.
TCTCTTTTTCACTGAAAAAGGAGGCTAACTGCCACCCTAAAAAGCCACCTAAGGGGATGAGGATTGGTATGCCACTCATATAAGCCAAGCCTGTGCCTAGGGCGGTGCCTGTTAGTTTGAGTTGCATCTTTTTCCCTTAATGCTTGATGTGTATGAGTATACAACTTTTGGGGTTAGAGATATATTAAACCCAAATTATGCAATACAAATTTAGGGTCAGGAACTAAATTCTAAATATACTGACCTTAAATATTAAGGGCACCACCTATTATTAGAGGTGCCCAAGTAATCCTCATCTAAAAAATGATATCATTGTCCTACTTATTACGGTAATAGTGCGGTTATAGATATGAGGAGAGATAGCGAGGATGTATAGCAATACAATAGTGGTATGGTTTCTCTGTGTCTCTATGCTTTTTCCCTTTGAAAAGATAGATGGTATACAAGTTGCCACAGATGCCAACAAAGTTATAGGCAAGCCATATATCTGGGGTGGGAATAATCTGCATACAGGAGTGGATTGTTCTGCACTGGTCAAGCTGATATATAGTAAATATGGCTACTCCTTGCCACGTACAGCCGCCACACAAGTACAAAATACACAAAGTTGCCCTACCATTACCTCTTTGGAAAAGACAAAAATAGGAGACAGCCTCTATTTTAAAAACAAAAAAGGCAAGATACACCATGTAGCGATTATCAGTGGGTATGATAACGATGGTCGCCCTATCATTACCCACGCCAAGGGCAAAAACTATGGGGTAATCAAAGAGAGAATGAGTGACAGATATGTCCAAGAGTTTATTGGAGCCAAACGTTTTTATAACTGTACCTCTCCTTTGGCAAAGCAGGTTACAGAAGAGGAGGTCTCCGAGGCTATTGTTTTTATGGCACAGAAGTATAACGTGGATATTGCTACACTCTATACCTTGATATCCATCGAGAGTAACTTTGAGCCTCTTGTCATCACGATAGAAACCACACCCCAAGTTGCCAAACTCTTAGAAGCCCTCCGTGAAGTAGGACTCAAGATCGTCACAGGAGGCACCACATTTCACTCCAAGCAAGCCATTGTCAATATCTACCCCAAAGATATCTCCACCGCCCAATACATCGCTGAGATTTTAAAAGAGAATGGATATGCCTTTGATCTGGGACTGTTACAGATACACTCTAGCAATTTTACACTCGCAGAAACGGCAGGACTCTTGTATCCTAAAAACAATTTGGAAAAAAGTACAAAAATATTGCGCACATGTCAAAAAATCTTCGAGACACAAAAGCAGCAAATAGAGTGTTACAACAGAGGTGTAGGAAATTTAAAAAAGGCACTCTCTCAGGGAGATTCTATAGCATTTCCATACTACAAACGCTTTGAGAAACACTATAGAAAATATTTTGGAGGTACCAAAAATAATGAGGATGATTACGGGATGGAGATGTAGATGTCTGTTTGCCCGCGCTTTATTTAGGATTTAGTTCCTGACCCTCAAATACGTTTTTAAAGCTTTTATAAAGAATAATTGATATCATTATATCTATAGAACCAAAGGGAAAAAGATGAATGAACCAGAGATGAAACAGCTGTTTGATATACTATTTATGATGATGATTAGCTTTGTGATGGCAGTGGCTGTGGCGTATGGGCTCTATAGAGGTGCTTTGCTTTTATGGAAACAGCACAAGAAATCCAGGTCACTTAAAAAAATCCAACACTATGTGGATAGCAACCAATTCATACAGGTAATCTCTTTTGACAAAGAGGGTTTGCCGGTATTGATAGAGGTGGGTGACAAAAAAGCCAAAAAGATAGTCTCATTATGAAAAAAATAGTAATATCTGTATCTTTGTTGGCACTGATGTTGGTTACTGCAGAGGCCAAGCCTCCACTAGTAAAAGTGGCAAATGACGAGTTAATTTATTCTAAAAGGTATATGCAGTTTGAAAAACACCAAAAAAACAAACTCTACGACTATGTAAGGCTTTTGAAAAATCGTTATATACTAACTAGAGAGATGGTATGGCAATCAGAGAAAATTTCAGAAGCCATCTATCTGCAATCCGCACTCATACGATTAGGAGAGTAAGCATGAACAGACAAGACGCATGGAAAATCAATAAATCCGCAGACTTTACAGAAATCGAAGAGATAGATATACATCTAGAGATAGACAAAGAGGGGACGGCGACAGTTATCAAAGACAAGCGTCATACTTTTGTCTGTAAACCGGTAGCCACATCCAGGTTTTTACTGAAGCGTTACCCTTTTATGATTGTGCCTACGCTAGTATTGAGTTTGGCATTTTTATGGTTACATCCTATCGCTTTTTTCATCTATGCACTCTTGACGATACTTCTTTTTACGATTGCAGTACGGCATTGTGCTATTAAATCTATGAACACCTATATTATGGTATTTTGGATCATCCATCTTGTGGGCAATTTTTTGATTATGGGTGGCATTTTTCCTGAGAGTATTATCTCTTTAACAATCAATCAAAAACATAGTACAGCACAGGCACTCTTTTTTGGTATGCTTCTGACACATATATGGATCTATGTGCTCATCTTTTTACAGCAGTATTATCGTGTGTTTAATGTCATAGAAGAGGAGGATGGCGAGCAGGTATCTACCCCCTGGTATATCTGGAAAGGGTGTACACTGTGTAACCATAAGTACAATCCTTTTACCGATAATTGTGGAGAGCTATAGATGATTTGGTTGCTCATAGAAGAGCCTCTTTATCTCAAAGACATAAAGGCACTTGACAACAGGGTCAAAGCGTTAGGGTTCTTGTTGCCAGATTTGACTCCAGAGAATACACTCTTTATTCCTGCCCAGGCAGAGATACAAAAAAACATGCTTCTGCCTGAGCCCAAAATAGTGGTAGACTATCGTGAGCCCAAGCGAGTCGTAGGCATAAACTATAATGTCTTTACCATCATGGATGTAAGGGCACCCGATTTTCCTTTTACCGCAGAGCATAAGGCATTGGGGATTGACAGGGCCACTGTACTTTCAGAAAAACTGGGACTTCGTATCGCCAAACCGGGGGTGACTTTCGATGATATGGCAGGGGCAGAGGTTTTGCATGAAGATGTCAAGCAGATGCTCAATCTCGAAAAGATGGGACTGATGAATATCACAGGACTCTTTTTGTTTGGGGTAGCGGGTGCGGGTAAGTCCTACTTTGCAGAGTGTTTTGCAGGCTCTACAGGCAGGCACTTTGTAATGCTGGATTTGGCACACTTTATGTCGCTGCCCAACCCTACCAAATCTATAGATGATGTTTTTATTTTTTTGCTGGAACAAGAAGAGAAATATGTTTTGCTCATCGATGAGATAGAGAAGATGTTTCAGCTCGATGGCTCTAGTACCAACCTGCTTTCAGACCAAATCTTCGGTAAGATGCTGACATGGCTGGCGATGATTTATGAGGGCAAGGGGACCAATATCACTTTTGTGGCCACAGCCAACAGGGTAGAAAATCTGCTCAAAAACAAACCAGAGTTTGTCAGGCGTGGGCGTTTTGACAGACTCTATTTTCTCAACTATCCACAGGTGGAGTCTTCTGCACCGGCGATTATGACCATGTATCTGGAAAAAGAGAAAAAAAATATCAAAAAAGCCATTACTGCACAGCATGCGATGTATACAGAGGGCAAGACCCTGGAGTCTGAAAAGCTTCAGTATATCTTTGATGCCCTTGCGCAGGAGAATATGGAAGTCGATCTCTTTATCTCAAAGCTCATCTCCAATGAACAAATAGATGTAGATCGGATGATTAAAGTCGTAGAGGGTCTTATCGGAAAAGACAAAATCACCGATGCCCAGTACTTTATCTATACCCCGCCAGAGATCAAGTCACTGGTCAAAGAGATTTTGCAGGCCTACGCAGAAGAGCTCACCCATAGACTCTATACCCAAGAGATTACCGTCGGGCAGCTTCGCTACGACAATATCGATGCACGTCCTATCCACGATATACTCGAAGAGATTGTATTTAAGACGCCACCGTTACAGATTACGGCACCTGATGGTATCGGGCATCAGCTCGCCCAAGCCAAAAACATCAAACAGGGAGACCGTATCGCACCATTTACGGAGGTTTCATAACGATAAGCGTGTATGTGATACAATCATAATAAATATATTATACGAAGGAAACAAATGAAAAAAATACTATTACTATTATTGATAGCTGGAGGGCTCTTTTCACAGCTGGAGGCGAAGTGTACACGAAGCGATATTGCCAACCTGAGAGCTAAAGGGTTTAGCAACACAGCGATTGGTCGTATTTGTGGTATCCCACATCATGCCAAACATAAAAAAAGAAAAAAGCATCATGCACGCTCTGGTGGGAGTACTGTTCAATGGCTGCCTCCTGTGGATCCAAGAATGTGCAAAAAATACTTTCGCTTTGCCACTAGAACTAAGTGCAACACATATTATAAAGGAGCCAAAAGTATTTGTCGTGCAATGGGAGGCAGATTGCCTACACTAAGAGAGATACAAAATGCTAATAGAACAACACATTGCATACAGCATTTACATGGTAAAACGGATAGTTATGATATCACGAGAAAAGAGAGGGATAAGTATGATATGTGTTTGTATCGTTTAGGTTTCAATGCTTATTTAGACTATTGGACTTCTACATCCCCAAAGGGATTTCCTAATGATGCATGTGTAGAGAGTATTGGTGGAATCGATGAAAATGGAAAGTATTATAAGTGTACTAGCTTAGAGAAGAACCGTCCGGTAGCGCGTAACTTAGTTCGATGTGTGGCAAGATAGCTATTGGCATTTAAGTGTATATTTAAGAAAAGTTTAGTATGATTATGTAAATTTGCCGAACCACCTGTGAGGGTGTGGCGGAAAGCTTCAGATCTTCGCTCGAAGATGGCTGGGTTGCACATATTATCATATCTGTTATAGTGGGGGAGTGACACGTGCGACATACGTTAAAATATATCTATTTGCTTTTTACTTTATTCTTTTTAGTGGTGAGACCAGTATGGGCTGCTACAAGTTTGACTTGTTTGCCTATGGAGCAAGACAATACTACTCTAGGGGCACGATGGGTGTGTCCAGAATTAGATACTGCAAATAATACGCTCAATGCTGTGTTGAGTGATGTAGATGTAGAAACAGGTAAATATACTTGTGAATATCACTACATCGATAGTGGCAGTGTGGCTACCTCTTGTACCTATCTATCTACAGATTATAAAGATAAGGTAGATACTAAGCGTGAAGCAGTGCGTGAAAATGTAGCGGGAGCCATTGAAAAAAAGGACATTCGATTTGATGCAAATATAATAAATTATTATAAAGATATTATTGGTGACAATGTATATACTATACATAACAATAATGTCCCACAAATTGTATATGATAGAATTTTGAATAGTGAAGCCAATGTAAGTGCATTAATGGATCGTATAGAAGAGATTATTGGACTCCCAGGATCTGTATCAGCAAACAAAGCACCTAAAACCTTGAAAGAATATTTTGTAGACTTAAATAAGAGTAAGGGAAGACTTGTAGAGTTGTATGATTATTTAGGCGGAGCACTTCCAACTAATGTCAATAACCCTCAACAAGATCTCGATGACAGTTATGATTTTTTTGTCAAACCCTATATCTCAGGAGAGGGAAATAGAGGTGATGGCAATACAACATTCTCTAATTTTATTACCCAAATTGTCACGCTTGATTCAGAGATTATCAATGGATATAATGATACTACTGGTAAACTGAAATTAAGCGATGAATTTAATAAGAGCATAGTAAAACTAAAAGAGTTAAATTTTACAGCAATTAAAGAGTTTTTTACTCAAGAGAATACACGTACACATGACTTGGATACGAGCCGTTTTGATGTACAAAAATGGGCAGATATTTTTGAGCAGAGGATATGGGGTTTTTATTATAATGTACAGCGTAGATTTGATATCGGTTATGATATTATCTCTACACAGTTGCTCTTTATTATGATGGTCTTTTTTTCTGTGATGATGGCGGCACGCGGTGGGGCACGCTATATCATCAACAGAGAAAATGGAGAGTCCTCAGGCGAGGTCAAGATAAACGAAGCCTCTATCATGAAGACACTGGGTATCTTGGCAACAGTCTTCGCCTTTTATATTTCAGTACCTACAGAAGATAAATCAACACCAACGACTAAATACGAAGATATCAGAACCAACCAGTCCTTATCCAAGGAGATGATTCGCTATGCAATGAAACAAGGAAGTGATTTTGGTACGATGATGGCAGATTTGGGTACAGATGCGTTTTTACACTATATTGTCAGTAGACAGGGGTTGGACAACTTTGAACGCAACAACGTCATAGGAAGTATGATGTCTATGGTCTACTATTTTCCAGCGATGCAGTTTGTCAATACCTGTCGTATGCAGTATGGTACAGAAGACAATTGGGTCGGTGGAGCCAACAATAGTGTAGCGACAAGTTCATTTTTTGCTAAGCATAAGGATGATATATATCTGATTGCAGAAAATAGTGCTCAGGGTGTAGAGATTACAGGTCTAAGCGATAGATTATGTCGTAAGATGTATGCCAGAACGGCATATAAACTGACAGAGGTAGACTATGATTTCGAGGCATTGTTGGCGATGATTCAAAAAGATATGTACGTACGCATGAATGCGACGAGTTCTTTAGTAAGTAATCATATTAAGCTTCAAAAAGATTTGGGATGGATGAATATCGCATCTGTACCCTATACCTATTTTATGATGAAAAATATGCATCTTTTCTTTACTGCCAGTGTAGATTATGAAAAGATAACAGAGCAAGCTCAAAAATTTACAAACAATCTAGGCTTAAGAGACAGCCAAGACTCACTCAATAGCACACTTTGGGCAAAAGATATCAAAGAGAGTGAATCGAGAGTCTCGAGTGCAGTAGAGGGTGCAAAAAACTTGCAGAGTGAGTACACACGCTATGCGGTTTACAATTTCTTACCAGGGTTTACCTCTATACGCAATGAGGTACTACAGCGCGTGCAGAGTCTCTATAGTGATATCTTGCGTATTCAACAAAGTGACAGAGAACATCAGTCTAAACAACCGTTAAAAGACTTTAAGCAATTTCTTAAGACTATGGTAAAAAAGGCAGGGGAATATGCCAGAGGTACCAAAATAAAGGGAGAAGAGATACTAAAACTGGTTAATTTGGGTATACCCGATGGCAATATCGCAACACAGAATCCAGTACAGCTCCATCAGGCATTTATTAAGTTGAGTTATATGATGGCAATGGCGATTTGGAAAAATGGATTTATTATCGTATTTCTCTCTGCGATTGCGATGATTGTGGGGCTCAAAATTGTGCTTTATATTATCAATATCATGATACACTTCTTTATCTCTCCGTTTATTGTTGTCTGGGCATTTGCCACCTCACCAGACGGGGGTGCTACCAAGATAAAGAATTATCTCAGAGACACCCTCATCTATATGCTCTATCCGACGATTATTGTCATAGGGGTCTTTATGTTTATCTTTGCGTATGAGTTCTTCTATAGTATCTATGGCTTTATCACCTCGGTGCTTATCAATGGACAAGAGGCAGGTATATCGAATGCGATAATAGCAGCAAATCCAAAAGTAAATCCTGGTGGCGGTACCTATACAGGTAAAGATGGAGAGATGGCATATCTGGCTGTCTATGCCCTCAAAGATATCACAGAGATACTTATAGACTTACTCTCTGTCTATGTGGCGTTCTTGACGATCAACAAATTCCCAGAGCTTGTCCTCAAGATGATGGGGGTAGGTGACTCCGCAGTGATTATGCTGCCACAGTCTAGTGAAGCCATACAAAGTAAAGGAGGCGGTAGTGTCAATCCGTTATCGAGATAATGTTTTAAAAATGAGCCTCTTCTTGATACTTTTGGCTACATCGCTCTATGCGAGGCACCCATTAGATGGGACGTTTAATGGTGAAAAACTCAATAGCTATGAGTACGAAACCCAAGGTGATTCTTATTTGATGTCTTGTGATTGGGAACACAATGAGACAAAAATGCCTGATATCAATCAAGTTGCTTTATTGGCCATCAGTGCACTTGCAGGTGTCAAGGTTACAGCAGAAGACAGTATAGAAGATGTGATAAACAAGGTGATTGAAAAAAAGATGCCTGTCGATGGTATTTGTAAAAACCTTAACTATGAAACTGTCTTAACAGGTAAAGCAATAAACAATACGACTACAAGTAAGATACAAAAAATCATAAATCTCATCATCAAAATCATAAATCTCTATTATACTACAATTGATACCTATTATATCCCACGACCAAGTGTGGGTACTATAGATCAAGACTACAACTATACGATGGATGGGAATATAACGTTTGTTGGAGAAGAGAAGGTAGGGAGCAGCTTTGATCTGGGTGCCTTTGCCAAGTGTGAGATTAAACAGGAAAAAA
>JALSPX010000215.1 GCA_026985755.1 Sulfurovum sp.
TTCATCTTCGGCTTTGAGTTCTATGTCTGAAATGAGGTCTACGAGTTCACCCAGTGAGGTTTTGTCTAAGTTGGGTCTAGCAAAGACTTTTGGCAGTACATTTTTAAGCTCATCGTTTTCTTTTTCTATGCGTTCCATGGCATCATCGATGGCTGTACCGATGGAGGGGAGTTTGGCTTTTTCTTGGATGCTCTTCCATCTTGCCTCTTTTG
Source organism: Sulfurovum sp. (assembly GCA_026985755.1). Classification (GTDB taxonomy): domain Bacteria; phylum Campylobacterota; class Campylobacteria; order Campylobacterales; family Sulfurovaceae; genus Sulfurovum. The sequence goes on from JALSPX010000215.1 coordinate 213, forward strand.
GCACGAAAAATATATTTTCCGCCTTATACTCATCTCTATCTTCAGGGTCAGACCACTCATCAGCATCGAGTGTCTCATACAACTCTTGAAAACTATCAGAGATATATTTAAGAAATATCAACCCCAAGACCACATTTTTATACTCTGCTGCATCAATGTTTTTACGCAATTTATCTGCCGATTTAAAAAGCGTAGCCTCGAACTCTTTTGTTGCCATATCTCTGCCCTTATTTTTAGTAATGTTAATTATAGCATAGGGGGTTTATTGATTGGCTTTGCTTGGGTGTGGCGTATCTCCATCTTCTTAAAAGAAAATATCTTTAGGTATGAAGATACAAAGATTGTGTTTTTGAGGATGTAGAATGGATAGGATGCATTGCACTCATTGGCTAGTAGAGGTCTTTGATGAAAAGTTATCTATACAAATGGATTAATCATCTTTAAATTTATGTATTGAAAGTCTTTTGCGTTGCGTGTGATGAGCGTAAAGTTTTTGGCTATGCACGTTGCACCAATAAGAGAATCCATAATAGGCAAAGGCATCCCTTTTGTTTTTAGTTCATTTGTGAGTATCGCCCATTGGAGCATCACATCCGTGTCAATACTGATAACTTTATGATGAAACCTAGGAAGTAACTTGTTTTCTATCCATGCGAGTAGTTTTTCCTTTTTCTTACCATGAGGAAGCTTTTGGATACCAAAGTATATCTCTCCAATAGTAATAGAGGACAGATATATATCTTCTTCTGCAAGCGAATTGAGAAAATCTAATACTTTTGGATTTGGATTGGTTTTTGTAAGCTCAGAGATAACATTCGTATCTAAGATATATTTCATAAGTTGATTCTATCTTTATAGGTTTCTTTATCTCTTTCTAGCACAATATCTTGCAATGGAGAAGCATGAAAAAAGTCTGTTAATTTCTCTTGACTCTCTTTTCTAGGGGTATAAAGTTTAATATCTTTTTTAGGTAAACTATTTAGAAAAAACATGACATTGTCATAAACTTTATCACTAATATCTATTTTAATAGTATGCATAGAGTACTCCTTTGGCTAATATTATAAAGTATAACACAATTTATTTCAAATGTAAATAATCCACATAATTTTCTTTAAAGCAAAAAAAGATAAGCTGAGCATAATTAAGACACAGAAAAGAGATAAACATGATACAAACACTTAACGATTTAGCGGAACATACAGACTATTCACTGATGGACACGCTCACTCCTGACCCACAGGCAACAGAAGATGGGGTAGACCACTATCCACGAGAAGTATTTTCAGGACACTATGTGCCTGTCATTCCAACACCCATACAAGACCCAGAGTACATTGCACACAGCAAGACCTTGTTTTCAGAGCTTGGATTTGCAGAGACTTTGGCACAGACAGATAACTTTATGCGTATGTTTTCAGGTGATTTGTCACAGTTACCAGAACCCATGAGCAAGGTAGGGTGGGCTACAGGGTATGCACTCTCTATATATGGTACAGAGTATTATCAGCAATGCCCTTTTGGGACGGGTAATGGTTATGGGGATGGCAGGGCTATCTCTGTACTCGAAGGCGTATTCAACGGTAAACGCTGGGAGATGCAGCTCAAAGGTGCAGGGCGAACGCCGTATTGTCGTGGGGCAGATGGGCGTGCGGTGTTGCGTTCTAGTATCCGTGAGTTTTTAGCTCAAGAACATATGGTTGCATTGGGTGTACCTACATCACGT
>JALSPX010000216.1 GCA_026985755.1 Sulfurovum sp.
AAGATACTACAGTAGCTCGTTTTTGTAGTGAATGTTTACTGTCCATAGAACCTCTCTATTTAAATATATCTGATTTTATCATAATATTATTAGAGGTTCCCTTCAGAATCGTGATGGATGATTATAAACTATTTATGATATAGTTATACAGGGGATTTCTATATATACCACGCCAAAAACTCAATTATAAGTGAATACAGCCATGGAAACAGAAAAAGAGAACAATTTAGATCAAGCTATAGACAACGAAAACATTGCATTTCAAGACAGATTAGTCTACGATAAACTCACTTTTTACTATATCTCCCTGCCTATACTCCTTTTAGGGAATATGTTAGGTGCACTGCTTTTATCTGCAATGCAGGTAAATATGATTGAATTAAAATCTATAGGCATCTGGTTACTGCTTAGTATCATTATGTTTCTCTATCAGGTTTATCACTACTATCTATTCAAAAAAGAGAGTGAAGAGAATAAGCTTCGAGATGCTGACATTTGGCTAGACAAGTATTACACCAATATCTTAATCAATGGTATCATTTGGGGAAGTGCTGCTTTTTTAATGTTTCCAGAACATAGTTTAGTGCATCAGATGATTATGATGCTATTTTTATTTGCAATAAGCTTTTCGAGTATGGGTGTTTTAGCTTCAAAGAGGGATCTTCTACTTACCTATGTACTTGTCACTTATGCACCACTTATCTTTCGTCTTTTTTTTATGGAAGAGGGGATCTATACAAGCATAGCTTATGTCATTCTTTCTCTTATGCTCCTTATGATTTTGGTTGCCAACTATTATGGAAAAATTATTAATCAATCTCTAGGGAATAGACAACATTTTATGACGATTAAACATACGCATGAAAAGCTAAAAGAACGATTTTTCTCTCTTTTTGAACGTGCTCCTGTAGGTATATACTATTACGATAAAGACTTAAAACTCCAAGATGTAAATACACATTTTTTACATATGAACAAAGCAAACTCAAAAGATAAATTACTTAATCTGGATCTTCATAAATTAGTCAATACCCAAATTATTCGTGCCCATGAAAAAGCATTTCGTGGAGAAACAGGTAACTATAGAGGTCCATTTGAAGCACTGAATGCAAACAGTACACATATTTACGTCAATCTCTCTACTGTTCCCATGCTTGATTCTGATGGTAAAGTAGCGGGAGGCATTACTATTATCAATGACATTACCAATGAAGTAACCGCAAAAGAAGAGATGATAAGAAATGCTTACTATGACATGCTCACAAACATTCCTAATCGTACACTTCTCATGGATAAACTTACAGCTTCTATCAATGCGAAACAACACAGTGATACATATGCATCTTTACTTTTTTTAGATATTGACAATTTCAAAAAAGTCAATGAAACCTATGGGCATGATGTAGGAGACAATCTACTAAAACAAGTTGCACATAGAATTAAAGGTCTTTTAGATAGCCATGACATCTTTGCACGGGTAAGTGGAAATAAATTTGTGCTCCTTCTTCCTCACCTATCTACCGAATATAAACAATCTAAAATCATGACACAAGAGTATATTCATAAACTACATAATGCCTTTATTCATCCTTTAAATCTCGCAGGAGAAGAGCACCATTTAAGTTTTACTATAGGTGCAATTTTATTTAACGATGATAGTGCTTCTGCTTTTGATCTGCTAAAACGTTCAGAGACAGCCATGTACGAAGCAAAGAAAAATGCACGGGGTACTAGCCTCTTTTATCAAAAAGATATGGAACACAAAAGCAGAGAAATACTTACTTTAGAAAATGACATACATAAAGCCATTAAAAACAATGAATTCTCAATGTATTATCAACCACAATTGGATATCAACTCTCATAAAATTATAGGAGCAGAGGCTTTGATACGATGGAATCATCCTACAAAAGGATTAATCTCTCCTCAGACCTTTATCCCTATAGCAGAAGAGAGCGGTATCATCATCAAGCTAGAAGAGTGGATATTTAAAAAAACATTAAAACAGATACAAACATTATATACGAGTATCCCAAATCTTAAGCTTTCACATATTGCGATTAATGTAAGTACAATGTACTTTTCACAACCACATTTTGTCGAGACATTAATGCTTATGGTTCAAGAGCATCATATCAAGCCTGAATGGATTGAATTGGAACTTACAGAAGGTGGATTGATGCATAATGTTCCTGATGCTGTACGAAAAATAGAAGAGCTAAAAAGATTTGGGTTTACGTTCTCCATTGATGACTTTGGTACAGGATACTCCTCTTTGGCATACCTAAAAGAACTTCCTGTTGACATGATAAAGATTGATAGATCCTTTATCTCGTCTATGCAAAAAAACAAAGGGGATGAGATGATTGTTGAATCTGTTGTAGCGATTAGTAAAAAATTCAACCTTAAAGTCTTGGCAGAAGGAGTGGATGACAAAGAGTCTCTTATGCATCTTGCCAAAATTAACTGTGACTACTATCAAGGTTATTATGCTTATGAAGCACTAGCGTTTGAGAGATTTAAAGATGTGCTCCAAAAAAATGTAAAGCACATCCAGTCATAAATTAAATTACTTTAGAGGCCAATTTTGCAATACGCTGTGCAAATGCCCCTTTGTCTTTAGGCTCTAGCCCCTCAGAAAGTTTGGCCGAATCAAGCAGTATCCATGAAAGGTCTTCAAAGAGTGCTTTATCTTTTAAATTATCAAGTTTTTTAATCATCTCATGCTCTGGGTTAATCTCTAAAATCAGAGGTGTTTCAGGCATCTCTTGTCCCATTTGTGCAAACATCGCTGCCATACCTGCCATAGGGTCAGATGGGTCTTTAAGTACACATGATGGACTGTCTGTGAGACGAGAAGTTGTCTTGACCTCTTTTACCTCTTCGCCGAGTACCTCTTTAATCTTATCTGTGAGAGATTTAAACTCTTTGGCTATCTCCTCTTTCTCTTCTTCTGTTTTGCTGTCAGGAGCATCAATAGAAGTAATGTCTTTAAGTGTCCACTCTTTATATTGACCAATCATTGGTGTAACAATGCTGTCTACTTCTTGATCATCCATGATGAGCACTTCTATATTGGCTTTTTTATAGGCTTCTAAGAGTGGAGAGTTTCTGAGTACTTTTTCATCTTCACCTATAATATAGTAAATCTCTTTTTTCTCAGAATCTCCACGACTGATATACTCTTCAAAACTCACAAGCTCTTCTTGTGTTGAAGATTTGTATTTTACGATATCAAGCAGTAAATCTTTATTCACATGATCAATATAAATACCCTCTTTCATCACACGGTTGTACTGTGTTACAAAGGTATCAGCATCTTCACCCTTAAGCTTTTTAATAGCTTGAAGTATCTTTTTGGTTGAGTTTTGTTTGATATTTGCCAAAATTTTATTCTCTTGGAGCAACTCACGAGAGACATTGAGTGGTAAATCTTCAGAATCTATAATCCCTTTAACAAAACGTAAATATGGTGGCAACAACTCTTTGTCATCATCAGTAATAAACACACGTTTTACATAGAGTTTCACACCAGGTGTGTAATCTGCTCTATACATATCCATTGGAGCCGTTTTTGGGATATAGAACAAGGTTGTAAACTCTTGTGCACCCTCTACTTTGTTATGTAAATACGTTAAAGGTTCATCACTATCATGTGCGATTGTTTTATAGAACTCTATATAGTCCTCTTTTTTCAGTTCTGATTTAGGCAGTGTCCAAAGTGCTGTTGCTTCATTGATTTGTTCAGATTTTTGTACTTTTTTTTCTGTTTTATCATCACCTTCACCTTCATACTCTATATCTTCATAGTTCAACATGATAGGATAAGCAATATGGTTAGAATATTTTTTCACCACTTCTTTAACACGCCATGGATCTAAAAACTCTTTTTCATCTTCTTTGAGCTTAATATAAATTACCGTACCATGCTCTTCTTTTGTCACAGGTTTGACTTCGTACTCACCCGTACCATCGGTAGAGAACATATAGGCTTGCTCTTCCCCTGCTTTTTTAGAGATGACATCTACTTTTTCTGCCACCATAAAGACAGAGTAGAACCCTACCCCAAACTGACCGATAAGATTAGAATCTTTTTTTGCATCTCCTGTAAGGTTTTCCATAAATGCTTTGGTACCTGACTTAGCGATAGTCCCCAAGTGATCCATAAGGTCTTGTTCGTTCATCCCTATACCGTTATCAGCTATCGTTAGAGAATTATCCTCTTTATCCAATTTAATATTGATTTTTCCAGACCACTCTTCTGATTTAAATTTTTCATCTGTGAGGGAAAGATAGTTAAATTTGTCAATCGCATCGGATGCATTGGATACCAACTCTCTGATAAATATCTCTTTGTTTGAGTAAAGAGAGTGTGTCATAAGCTTAAGTAATTGCCCGATTTCTGTTTGAAACTGATGTTTTGCCATTGTGTTTCTCCTGTATATAGTTGAATTTTGTCGAATTATAGTCTATTTTGATAAATATTTCAAGTTTTTATGTAATATTGTTTAGTCAAAGTGACTAAACTCTGTATTCTAAAGTCTTGATTTCAACCTTTTCATTGCTAAAAGGCTCAATAATCACATCAATCTCATCTAACTTATAATGTAGAGGGAAGCCCACCGAAGAGTCTTTAGCGGTACTTTCTAAAATGAAATATTTTTTACCATTGATCCATAATCCCTTTGTATTTGCCAAATGTTTATCCTCTAAAGGCACTATCACAAAGATATGATGAGGCACCAAGACAAAATACGCCTCTATACCCAAAGCATGAAGCATTGAAATAAGTAAATTACTCTTATCATCACAGTCACCAAAATTATCTTGTATGGTTTTTTGTGGTGATTTTTGTTGGAAAGTCTCTGTAGTATAGGGTATGTTTGATGCAAAATCCAAAAGTCTCTGCACTTTACAAAGCCTAGTTTTACATGCTTGGGTTAATGCATATGCTTTGGCTTGTATCTCTTTAGAAGTAGAGGTATAAGAGGTATAAATACCCTCGGATGTACCCATTTGTCTTTGATTTACTATCTGTATAGCTTTGTATGTGCCATAGACGAAGGATACCAATGCAATAGCTATCACCAGTGATGCAACATTTTTTAATTGTTCACTTTTCATAGTACTTATTCACCGAATTTTTCTTTAGGTTTCAAAGCAAGAATCATCAAAGAGACAAGTGCTCCACACATAGCCAAAACCATATCTTTCTGTGCATCCCAAATATCTCCTTGTGTACCCAAAAAGGCATCACCTGATTCAGGGTCTACTAGAGATGCTGCTATCCATTCTATGACCTCATAAAAACCTGCAAAAGCAGATAGTGTCATACATGAAACAAAATAAATAAAAAAACCTTTTAGATAAAGTTTGTTTTGTAAATATTCAAATAGAGGATAGACAAATACCACACCAAATAGTAAATGCACTAGTCTATCATACATATTACGTTCACTCCCTAGCCATTCTCCTAGCCTAACACCAAAAGGTACTTCGGCATACGTATAGTGACTACCCACGACATGCAATATTAAAAAAAGTCTTACCAATGCATGAGAGGTGTTGGAAAATAGGAAATACCTACTTGCCCAAAAGACAAATGGTACAAAAAGTACCACAAGTATATTTTCCAAAATCCAATCATTAGGGTGTAAGGGATTTATAGCTGCCCATACCCACGAAACGATAAAAAAAATCGTAAGTATTGTATAAAAAAACTTATTTGACATCCTAAAAAATGTTATTCCCACTCTATAGTCGCAGGTGGCTTTGAACTAATATCATACACCACTCTATTTATCCCATCAATCTCATTAATAATTCTACGGCTCATACCCTCCAGCACATCATGTGGTACATGGGCAAAGGTAGCGGTCATGCCATCGACTGACTCTACCATACGAATACATACAGTGTTGTCATAGGTACGATTGTCGCCCATGACGCCTACAGATTGTACATTGAGTAGTACAGTAAAGGCTTGCCATACTTTGTCGTAGTAGCCTGTGGCTTTAAGCTCCTCTTGCATGATAGCATCAGATTCACGGATGAGATGTAGCCCCTCTTGGGTGACTGCACCCATTATACGTATCGCAAGACCTGGTCCAGGGAAAGGGTGACGTCCTATCATATCTTTTGGGAGTCCTAGTTCGAGTCCTAGCTTACGTACCTCATCTTTAAAAATCTCTCTAAGTGGCTCGACCAACTCAAAAGTCATCCACTCAGGAAGTCCCCCCACATTATGGTGAGATTTAATTGTCTTAGAAGGCCCTTTCACAGAGACAGATTCGATGACATCAGTATAGAGTGTCCCTTGTGCTAAAAATGCCACATCGCTATGTTTTTTGGCTTCTGCATCAAAGACCTCTATAAACTTCTCACCAATGGCTTTACGCTTAGTCTCTGGGTCACTTACATCTTTGAGTGCCTCCATAAACTCTTTTTTGGCATCAATAGTAATAAGAGGAATATCGAGCAATTTAAACATCGCTTGCACCTGCTCTGCCTCATCTTTACGTAAAAGACCTTGATCGACAAACACACAGATGAGTTGCTCTTTAGGTAATGCTTCATTGAGCATCGCAGCGACTACAGAGGAGTCCACCCCACCACTTACACCACAGAGTACTTTTTTGTCCCCTACTTGTGCTTGAATGGCAGCGATTTTCTCTTTGGCGAAGCTTCCCATGTTCCATGTGCTGTCACATCCACAAATGTGCTTTGCAAAGTTTTTAAGCATCGCTGTACCCTCTACAGAGTGATGTACTTCTGGGTGAAATTGGAAAGCATACACTTTTCTGCTCTCATCTGCTATAGCCGCATAAGGAGAGTTCTCAGATGTACCCACCACTTCAAACCCATCAGGAATACGCTCTGCTTTGTCACCATGGCTCATCCATACGATGCTGTCGTTTGTTACACCTTTAAAAATACTAGAATCATTTTCTATTTTGAGTTTGGCTTTACCATATTCATGATGGTCTGCTGCTACTACACTTCCACCAAAGTGCTGGGTAATGAGTTGCATACCATAGCAGATACCAAGAATAGGAAGCCCTAAATCCCAGATACCCTCATCTGGTTTATAGGCATCTTTGGCATAAACCGATGCTGGTCCACCAGAGAGAATGATACCTTGTGGTTTTCTAGCCTTGATAGCTTCTAATGTTTCACGGTAGGGTACCACTTCTGTATAGACACCTGATTCTCTTAGTTTTCTGGCGATGAGCTGGGTGTATTGTGAACCGAAGTCTAAGACGAGGATAGGTACTTGTTTCATAGGGTATTTCCTTATTTTACTGGATTAAAATTTGTATCTCGTTCCCATGCTTAGCGTGGGGATGCATACTGAAACCTGATACACAGGAACAGTTTATTTTTAGGTCAAACTTTCATAAGCGTTCCCACGTGCAACGTGGGAACAAGAAAAGAAGCGTCACAAAGTTACATATGGTGTGCCCCAATATGTAACATCTCAAACTGTACATACCAAATGATGATAGAGACAATATACCCTACCAATACCGTCCATGCATATTTCATATGTGATGCAAAGGTATAAATACCATGCATTTTACCCATGACCCCTACACCTGCAGCCGAACCAAATGAAATCAGTGACCCACCTACCCCTGCTGTCATCGTTACAAGCATCCATTGTGACTGTGCATCAGCACCCATATCTGGGTTTGCTTTGAGTACAGCTGACATAACAGGTACGTTATCTACAACCGCAGAAAGGAACCCTACCCCAACATTGACTGCTGTTGCACCAAACTGGCTGTAGAGTGCAGTAAAGTATTCTAGGAAACCTAAGAAGTGAAGCCCACCAACTGCTGCTAAAATACCAAAGAAAAAGAGAAGCGTATCATTCTCGATTTTGGCTATCCATGAGAAGGCATTGAGTTCAGTCTCTGAAGCTCCTCTGTTGATTTTATAAACATACATCTTGAGTAATGCTAGACCAAACATCATACCCCACATCGCTGGTAAGTGCAATACTTGGTGAGAGATGACTGCCATCGCAATCGTCAAACCAAAAAGCGCAATAATCTGTTTACCACCCTCTTGAATCTCTGCCTTTTTTTCATCAGGGTTAAACGGTGGTGTACCTTCTGGTACAAAACGACTCAATAAGAATGCAGTAACACCCCAACCTACAAATGCTGCAGGGAAAAGATATAAAAACTCTGTAAAGCTCCCTTTACCATCTACCCATACCATAAGTGTCGTGATATCACCAAACGGCGACCATGCACCCCCTGCATTGGCAGCAACGACAATATTAATCGCACCTGGTACCAAAAATGCACGATTTTCTTTGTCGATCGTAAGCAACACAGTAGAGAGGATAAGTGCTGTGGTCAAGTTATCTGCTACAGGAGAGATAAAAAATGCAAGTAGCCCAGTCACCCAAAAGAGTTTTGTA
>JALSPX010000217.1 GCA_026985755.1 Sulfurovum sp.
GGTAAGCCCCTCTAAATTATCACCTGCAAGTACTTTTCCAATATCATCTTTTAGTCCAACCAAACCAAATCCAATAAGCGTGATAAGCCCTCCTAAAATATACGGATTGGTCAAGTCTACACTCATAAGTGAAGCGATAAATGTAGCACTTAAGAAAACTGCACCACCCATCGTAGGGGTATGTCTTTTGCCTTCATGTGCAGGTACATATTTGCTGATAGGTTGATTGGCATTTTTAGAGATGGCCCATGCGAGATACTTTGGCATTACAAAAAGCGTGAGCATGAATGCAATAAAAAAGGCAAGGCCTGCACGTACTGAAATATAACCAAATAGGTTAATATCTAAAAATTGAGAGAGTTCATATAACATTAATTCTAAGTCCCTTTATGTTTAAGAAAGTTTATTTTACTATTATTTCAATTAAAGACTTATTCTAAAGGTATGGTATATGTACAATAAAAAAACAATTTTAATCATTACTGACGGGATAGGATGTAAACCTGACAGTACGTGTAATGCATTTAAAGATGCGACTAAACCGACCTATGACAGACTTTTTGAAGAGGCACCAAGCGTACTAATCTCTACCCATGGATTGAGTGTAGGGCTTCCAGAAGGACAGATGGGTAACTCAGAGGTGGGGCATATGACTATAGGGGCTGGACGTATTTTGTACCAAGATTTAGTGAAAATCTCTTTGGCATTAAAAGATGGCACTATAGAGGATAATGAAGCATTGAATGCCACTTTGGGCAAAAGCGAACGTGTACATTTGATAGGACTACTTTCCGATGGTGGTGTACACTCTCATATTGAGCATACTATTAGGTTAGCGAAATTAGTAAAACATAGAGGTAAAAAAGTATTTTTACATCTCATTACAGATGGACGTGATGTCTCTCCTGATTCAGCCAAAAATTACATCAAACAGATAGAAGCGATATGTGATGAAAATATCTCTATTGCAAGTATAGGCGGACGTTTCTTTACGATGGACAGAGACAATCGTTGGGAGCGTGTAGAAAAAGGCTACGATGCCATTGTAAAAGCCACACCAAAAACAACGCTAGCACCCCAAGCTTATGTAGAAGAGAGTTATGCAAAAAATGAGTTGGATGAGTTCATCGTACCTGTGGCATTTGATGGGTATAAGGGGATGAAAGAGGGGGATGCGGTGATAGTGACAAACTTTCGTTCAGACAGGGTACGTGAAATGACAGCTGCCCTTGGAGATAAAGACTTTACAGGGTTTGTAAGAAGCTATCTGCCACTTCATATTGCTACGATGACACAATATGATGCAAGCTTTGCGTATCCAATATTGTTTCCCAAAGAAGCCCCTGTCAATACGCTTGCAGAAGTGATAGCCCATGCAGGGCTAAGACAGTTACATACAGCCGAGACAGAAAAATATGCCCATGTCACCTTTTTCCTCAATGGAGGGATAGAAGAACCCTATATCGGAGAGAGTCGCGTACTCATCCCTAGTCCAGATGTCAAAACCTATGATATGAAACCAGAGATGTCTGCTCCAGAGGTAGGTGAGGCTGTACGTACTGCGATGGACGAAGCCTATGATTTTATTGTGGTTAACTTTGCCAATGGTGATATGGTGGGGCATACAGGTAACTATGAAGCAGCCTGCGAAGCAGTAAACGCTGTCGATACTGAACTAGGCAAGATTATAGAAAAAGCAAAAGAGGATGGCTACAATATTGTACTCACTTCAGACCATGGGAACTGTGAAGAGATGAAAGACAATGAGGGAAATATACTTACCAATCACACCGTAGGTGAAGTATGGTGTTTTGTACTTGCAGAGGGTGTGAGTAAACTCAAAGAGGGGTGTGGACTTAATAACATAGCACCTACGGTACTTAAACTCATGGGGCTTGAGATTCCTGAAGAGATGGATGAGGCACTCATATAGTT
>JALSPX010000218.1 GCA_026985755.1 Sulfurovum sp.
CTAAACTCAGTTTATACTTCTCTTTAAAACGAGAATTTTCTATATCTACATTTTCTCTTAATTTTTGCATAGCATTTTTTCTAAAATCACTTGTAATTGGACCTGTATTCAACAGTATAGGATAAATATTTGTATCTTTCAATTCTAGTCTCAAAGTATCTGTGAGTCCTTCTATCGCATACTTACTTGCATTATATGCCCCTCTCCCCGCTAATGAGACGATGCCAAGTACAGAAGAGTGTTGGATAATTTTTCCAGACCCTTGTTGAAGCATAATGGGTAAAATCTGTCTAGTACATTCATGTAGCCCAAATACGTTGGTTTCAAACTGTTCTCTAAGAACAGATGTACGTATATCCTCTAGCATACCTGCCTGTCCGAAGCCTGCGTTATTAAACCACACATCAATCTTATCCTCTTTTTGTATCACATACTCTATGACACTGTGAATCTGAGTGGCATCTCTTACATCTAATTGTAAAGCATCAAAACCTAAATTTTTGAGCATCTCTACATCTTCTATTTTTCTAGCTGTAGGATAAACAGTAATAAAACGTTTTTTTAAATAGAGAGCCGTCTCTAGCCCTATGCCTGTAGAACATCCTGTAATCACGATGGTTGTCATGTTAATTCCTTAGTAGATGACCTGCATCTTTTAGTATATAGTTGGTAGTATGGGTGAAAAATGTTTGGGCTTGGTCACACTGAACAATCTTGTCTTTTTGACCTAGAAACACTTCTATTGTTACCCCTCTCTTTAAGAGTCCATCTATTTTTTCTCTTTGCCACTCATAGCTCAATAGACTCTCTAGCTCCTCTACAGTACCTATAGTTAGATAAGGGCTGATATCCAAAGTACTTGGATAGGAAACATTTTTTAAAAACTGTGAGACATACGCCTCTTTGTCTGATTCAAAATATCGTAATTGTGCACGGATAAAACTAGGCTTTTGAGTCTGAAAAAATGCAGGAGAGAGAAGAATCAGTCTATCTATCCTATCGGATGTATGCAGTGTATACTCCAAGGCTTTTTGGGCACCATACGAAAATCCTGCTACACAATAGCTAGAATAATACAAATACTCAGAGAAAAGTATCTCTTCATCTTTGAGGGAAAAGCCACTAAAATATTTCACGTAGAATCTCTTTACATGTATCATGGGTAATATTTTCATGAGCAAGTAAATATTTTGACACTTTGTCTATAGCAACATCTAAAGTTTTAAGTAGTTGTGTTATTTCTGAAACAGACTTCATAAAAAGTGCTTTTTCTTCTTCGGGAGTAACTATAAAATTTTCACTCATAGCATAGGTATAAATGAGAGTATGTACAAGTTCTTTAGCCACTTGAATATCACTGCTTGCATTCGTAAATTGTTCATTATAATGTAGTTTCGTAGCAATACTACCAGAGAGATAAAATTTAATTTTATTGATAAGTTTAGAGCGTGGTACGATTTCATGTTCTTGATTTACAAGCAGTGTATTGACGATACCAATTTTATCAAATTCAATATCCAACCATGTGGCTACAACTGCTTTTGAGGCTTGATAAACTGCCTGTATCTCACGCTCTTTTTCTGTAAATGATAAAATTTTGCGTTTGCCCAAAATGACTTTTTCTTTTACTGCTTCAAAATCTGAAGTTTCAACCTCTTTTCTTCCTGCTCTCATAGCAAATATTGCTGCTTCATTTGTAAGCGTGTCCAATGCAGCAGCATTAAAACCTACAGTCATACGAGCGACTTGCAAAATATCTACATTATTTGGTTTTTTCTCCAGATAAAGCTCTAATGTCTTAACCCTATCTGACAAATCCGGTAAAGAGATATGTATACGCCTATCAAAACGCCCTGCACGTAATAGTGCCTCATCAAGCACATCTATTTTATTGGTTGCGCCAATCACTATAACACCAGAACTCTCTTCAAAACCATCCATCTCAACAAGAAGTTGATTTAGGGTTGCCTCTCTCTCATCATTTCTAAACTCACCACGACTTTTGCCTACTGCATCAATCTCATCTATAAAAATAATACTAGGTGCCATCTGTTTCGCTTTTTTGAAAAGTTCTGAAACACGTTTAGCACCCATACCTACATAAATATGGACAAAACTTGCACCAGACTGATAAAAAAATGGTACATCTGCTTCTCCTGCTACAGCTTTAGATATAAGTGTTTTTCCTACACCTGGAGGCCCCACAAGTAACACACCTTTAGGCAATCGTATATCTAGTTTTTTATATTTTTGAGGATCTTTTAAAAAATCAATAATCTCTTCAAGTTCATCTTTTACATCTGTTATTCCTGCCACATCTTCAAAAGTCACATGAGAAGTAAGTGCCTGAATAGGTTCATAATTCTCTGACTCATGCATATTGCTGCTTGCACGTATTTGCTTAAGTTGTTGTACCCTATTCTGTTTCAATATTGTAAACATAAACCATAGGGTAGCTAAAAGGATAACAAATAAAAATATATCATAGATATAAGGATTTTCCTCTTTTACCTCTACAGGATATTTACTAAAAAAAGCCTCTGTATTGATAGCATCTTTATAAATTTTATATCTTGTTTTATCTGTTTGTATACGTACATATTGACCATCAATAATTAGTTTTTTAATTTTATCTTTAGTAAAAAGTGTATTGGCTTGCTTATGTGTTATTAATGTATCAGTATCTCTTAGTAGCGTAAAGAGCAATAACCCAAGTAAAACGACTAATAGCGTTACAATAATTTTCATATTATTTACACTAAGCTGAGATTTATAAAGTTGCTGAATTCTTTTCATGATTTACCTCCACATGATTAAGTAAGACCCAGTTGGCACTTAAGTCCTCGTTACTTTGTACCTCAATTTTATTGAAATATTGATCAAAACCATGATAAATTCCTTCCTTACCGTTCTCTAGTAAGACTTCTAAATTTGTGTTGTGTTCTCGTCTAAAGGCATAATTTTTTGCTTTAATAATAGCAGTGAGTTCTTTATGACGCTCTTTTGCGATATTACCTCTAATTTCGGGTTTCATGGATATAGAGGCAGTATTGTCACGCTTGGAGTAGGAAAAAGCATGCACATGGGTTAGTGGCAGTTCTTTGATACGAGATATCGCTTCAAGCCACTCTTGCTCTGTCTCTCCAGGATGTCCCACAATAAAATCTGTACCTAAAGCATAGCCTTTTGATGCAATTTTATCAAAAAGTATCTTGTCAGATTTGTAGTCATTACGTCTATTCATTAGCTTTAACATCTTGTCAGATGTATGTTGTAATGCAATGTGCATCTGCTTTGCCATCCATGGTTCACCTAAAAGTTCAAGCATCTCATCATCTATTTGTATAGGCTCTAAGCTTCCTATACGTATACGTCGTACACCTCTAATATTACTCATTTTTTTAAGTAACTTTGCCATAGAAGTGTTGTGGTCTTGTCCATATGAACCTACATTGGTTCCTGTCAAGATGAATTCACCAAAACCGTTCGAAGCTAGTTTACTTATCTGCTCTAAAATAGTCTCTTCTTTATGTGAACGTGCTGCACCACGTACTTGAGGGATAATACAGTATGAACAGGCAAAGTCGCAGCCCTCTTGTATCTTGATAAATGCCCTACTTTTACCGACAAACTCCTCTACTATAGTAGTGTCAATATGTTCCAAATCCCCTATCTGATAAAAAGGTTTTTCATTTTTAAGGACAGTATTAATGTTCTCTTTTTCTGAGTGTCCTATAACACCGAAAACCTTTTTGTCCGCAAAAAGACTCTCTCCTTTAGAATGAGAGCCACACCCTGCAAGTATCACTTTGGCATCAGGGTTTTTACGTTTTATTGAGGAGATATAGTTACGCACGGATGAGTCTGCACCATTGGTCACCGTACAAGAGTTCACTACGATATAATCAGAGTTTAATTCATCATCTGTAAGTTCATAATCTTTAAGTTTGGATATCATCACTTGTGTGTCAAACTGGTTGGTACGACACCCAAAAGTTTTAAAATAGACTTTTTGCATATTATAGGTCACTTTCTTCAAATAGACCATCATCCATATATTTTGGTTTACGTACATCTTTATCGACATAGATAGACTGTGTAGGGAAAGCAAGATTCACACGCTCTTCTGCATTTATTCTTTTAATAATTTCTGCAGATATAGTACTTCTTAATGTTAATGTTGCATAAGAGTTGGTCAAATACCATGCTGAAATCTTCATCCCATATGGTTCAATAAGCGTTAAAATACGTGGTTCGACGTTGGTATTTTTCATATGATATTGGCTTCTAAGTTTATTGAGTTGCTTTCGTGTGATATCCGTATATCCTTTAGAATATTTTTTTGTTACCTCTTTCGCAATAGAAGCTGCCTTTTGAATATCTGAATCAAACGTAATCATAAAGTCAATACCATCCCAAACCGTTTTTAAACCAGCATGTGAGTAATTGGCAATCATGTCTGTAAATATAAAATTGTTCGGAATAAAAATAATACGACCTGCTCTACGATTATGCATGTATGCAGTTAGTGTAACATCTTCGTGTAGTGTCATACGCAACATAGAAATATCGACAATATCACCTATATATTCTATATCTCCTCTTTGAAATTTAACTCTATCTCCTACATGTATAGTACCACCAAGTACGATAGTAAACCATCCCATCAACGACATAAACCAGTCTTTCATCGCAATGGCAATACCTGCTGAAGCAAACCCCAAAATAGTTACAAGGTAAGAAACATTTTCTATATAGGCAAGAAGTAGCGTAAGTAATGTGACTATAATAAAAGTAATATTAAGTGCTTTATTGATAGTATAGAATCTATCATTATCTGACATATATTTACGTACTAAATATTTAATCAAAAAAAGTAATAAAATAAAGAAAAGTATCACAGCACCGATGGTAAATGCTTTACTCATCTCTCGTTTAATAGCATTTCTAAGATTTAATTTAATTTCATCAATTTTTTTTGTATAAACATTATTTGTAGTATCAAATATATCAATAACTGGTTCAAAAGCTTTAATTTGCGATTGATTTACTTTATACTCTTCTACAAATTTCTTTGAATCTGGATTAATTTCTATCAGTTGTTTAAGAAGTGCTTCTTTTTCTCTAAGTTTTGACATAAGGCTCTTTAATGAGTTGTAACGTAAAATATACGCTTCTTGGTCAGAATTGAGCTTTTTTTGATAGGACAATGCTCCAATAACGGCAAAAGGATTACCTACCACTGGGACATCATCTATACTAGGAGGTGTGAGAAATTTTTTAAATGGATCTTTCTCATACTCTTTTAAAAGTTGAAGTTTCCCCCTAAGTATATTTTTTTTCTCTTTCTTGTTTTCTAATATTTTTTTTTGTTTTTTTGTCAATCTTTTCTTTTTTTCTAATTGAACAATCTCAGCATCCAAAAGCTTATAGTGTTTTTTCAATTCTTTATAGGTATGGTAATTGCTATATATTTTTGACCAAATATTATCTTGAAGTAATGCTTTATCCAATACTGATTTTTGAATAAGAAGAGCATTTATTTTAGCATTATCCTGAGGTGACATTTTCTTCGGCATTGAAGCATTAGCATCTGTTTGGGCTAGCGTTAATGAGGTAACAAACAATACAATAAAAAATAAAAATTTTATGTGCATGCTATTTCTCCAAAATTACTCAGTACTTTTTTGACAATATCTTCCTTAATGTCTGAAACAATTTTATAATTGCCAAGTCCTTGAGGTAATATAAATTTAATACTTCCTTTAGCTGATTTTTTATCTAAAAAAAAGTGCTCATAAAAAGCATCAATATCTTTAATATCATAAGATGTTGGCAAAGAAGATTTCTCCAAAAGCTGTTTCACTGCATCTGCTTCCACATGCGTCAACATACCTAGTTCTACTGCGAGTGCATTTGCCATCACCATGCCTATGGCAACCGCCTCTCCATGCAGATATGTAGTATAGTTCGTTTCATTTTCTATCACATGCCCAAATGTATGTCCATAATTAAGTACTGCACGAATCCCTGCTTCTTTTTCATCTTGATTGACTACCCATGCTTTGAGTTCTACAGATCGGCGTATCATCTCTTTGATAGTACGCATCTCATTAAGATCAGCATTTTCTAAATAGTTAAAAAAATCTTTGTTAAACATAACAGCCATCTTGATGACTTCAGCAACACCTGCAGAAAATTCTCTCGGAGGAAGTGTGCTTAGGAATGTTGGATCAATATATACAGCTTTAGGCTGATAAAATGCACCTATTAAGTTTTTTCCATATTTATTATTGACACCTGTCTTTCCCCCTACACTAGCATCTACCTGACTAAGCAATGTGGTAGGTATTTGAATAAAATCTATACCTCTTTGATAGAGAGATGCAGCAAAGCCAGTCATATCTCCAATGACACCTCCACCAAAAGCAATCATAAGAGATTTTCTGTCCAACTTATATTCAAAACATGCATTTAAAATATCTTCAATGGTTTGAAGTGTTTTATAACTTTCACCATCTGGTATAGTGATAATATCTACTCTATTTGCTGATATAGATGAAAGAAGTTTTTCAAGATGATATCCAGATACAGTGGGATTAGTAACCACAACAACATTGGTATCAAACTCCAATTTAGGAAGTGTATCTATAGTAATATCATAGCAAATAGTGTTTTTATGTTTTAATTCTATTGAAACAATCATCCTCAGCAAACCTTACAGAAAAATAAATTTATCTATTTTAACACCATTGTGGTTAATTCTCGTTGTAAGAGGACTGGATAAAATGTATGCCTTGATATATCTAACTTTCTTCTTTTCCTTCTGTAACTTCAAATGGTACCAAGAGTTTTGGATGTCTTGTTGTTGTAAGTAAAAAATCTTGTACTTTTGTAGAGATAAACTTAATAAAATTATCACTATTGAGTCGCTTTTCAAAAGGAGCAATTTGTAGCACTTCGTTCATGTTTGAAAGTTCTCTAATAGGGTTTGCAATTTTTTGTTCAATATCAATCTTCATATTGAAAATATCAGCTAGTGTTTCATAGTGTTCAATAATAATTTTTCTACTCTCAAAATCTCCCTCTGGATCAAAATCTGCAAGTAGCAAATTTAATTCTAAGACTTCAGAAATATCAAATGCTGTAGATGATATGGACTCCATTTTTTCATTATCTGTCATAAGTACAATAGACTTTTTAATATTGTAAAGTAATTTATCTCCAAAAAGATACACTATTTTTTTCAAATCATACAGTGTCTCTTTTAAATCATCTGCTTCAAAAGTCTTAATGCTGTTCATAATAAGTCCAATATCATACTGATTGATATCATATTCAATAAGTTGTTTAATATCTTCATCATCATAAGAGACAGAAATAGTCACGATGTCGCTCTCATAGCTTTTTACTGCATCAATTAAAGCAAAATCATTTGGATATATAATACGGACGTAAAGTTCTTTTTTTTCAAGCTTTTCTAAAAGATAGATAGCCTCTTTTAAATAAATAAGTGCATTTTTTCTATCATATCTAAAATCAAGTAATAGGTAAATATCTTTACCAAAAGGTTCAGGGAAAAGACCAATACGTTTATTAATCGTTTTATACACACCATCAAGAACCAAAGGTTTTCCCACTAACAGAAGTGTGTCGTTTGGACGTATCATAGTAGCAGGCGTAGGTAAAATCTGTTTTTCATCACGGTAAAGTGCTGCTATTTTCCATTTACGCTGTACAATCGATCCTATATGTCTATAGGCATAAGAGGATCCAAAAGGTACATGTACCTCCATAATCTCCCCACGTCCAAGCCCAACATTTTGTGCAACTAAAGGTACATTAGGAAGATTATCATACAAGTGCGCAGTAATAAGTTCATCCACATAAACAACTGTAAGATTTGATATCTCTTTGCCTAAGGTTTCATCTTCCCAGTGATTGACAAAAAGCGTACGTACTTTTGCATCTATAAGTGCAATATTTTTAAGTGTATGCTTGGCATCCTCTTTATTATCAAGGACTACAAAAACATTGGAATAATGTGTCTCTTCCATGATACGAGAAAGTCTAGAATAACTTGTGGGATCTGCCTCTATGAGTGTAATATTTTTACCTATTTTTTCAGGTAAGGTATCAGGAGTATATGTGGTGACATAGTAGTGATTATTAGCCACTCTTTTCTTACCTAACCAATCAATAAAATGTTTAGCAATACTACCACTTGCCAATATTAATATATTTTTAATGATACATCCTCATAGAATCAAAGGCTCTTTGGAAGTGCCTTTGGATATAATTTCTTAATTGAACCCTCTGAATAACCTAAACATTCACAATGGGTTTTGCAAATGTAAGATTGTGCAAAAGATTTATAAGTCCTAGCCATAGCTAAGACGCCTTAAATATTTTGTGCAAGATT
>JALSPX010000219.1 GCA_026985755.1 Sulfurovum sp.
ATTTTCTTTAGGGGTGCCCTTTATATATATGTCTTTGACAAACATCATATTTTGATGTATAATAATTCATACTAAATAGGAGCATTATGATGACCAATACACAAATGAACATAGACCGTATTACTTTTTCTTTACCACATACTCTAAATAAATCACTTGATGCA
Organism: Sulfurovum sp.; assembly: GCA_026985755.1. Classification (GTDB taxonomy): domain Bacteria; phylum Campylobacterota; class Campylobacteria; order Campylobacterales; family Sulfurovaceae; genus Sulfurovum. Next base: position 165 of record JALSPX010000219.1, read on the forward strand.
CTGAAAGATGAACTCAAGCGTTCTAAATCTGAGATTATCAAGATGGCTATAGAAAACTACATTGAGCATCAGAATAAACAAAAACTTCAAAAAGCCGTAGCATTGATGGCAGATGAATATAAAAACAATGATGACTTAACAGCTTTAACTACACTAGATAGTGAGAGTTTTCAGTGAAGAAGGGTGAAATATGGTTAGTAAACCTTGACCCCACCATAGGTTCTGAAATGAAAAAGAGCCGACCTTGCGTGATACTCAATAACGATACAGTAGGTAAACTGGCATTAAAAATCATCGCACCTCTTACAGACTTTAAAACATATTATGATGTTGTGCCTTGGATGGTAACGGTAGAAGCAAATAAAAGTAATGGACTCAGTAAAAAATCTTCCATTGACCTGTTTCAAGTACGGTCACTTTCTCAAAATAGATTGGCATATAAACTTGGTTGTGTGGGTGATGATGTTATGAATGCGTGTAAAGTGGCTTTAGATGTTGTGTTTGATTAGGTAATCAATCTTCTAATATCTCCTCATTTTTTCCACATTTTATTTAGAGATACTACATGTATTAAATACTAAAAGAAAACTATGAAAAGCTGGAAAGAACTCACACGAATACAGAAAATACTCTTAGGTCTATTGGTAGCAACAATAGTCATGCTTGTACCTGAAAGCTCTTTTTTGGTGGATGTTGGTGGAGTGGATTTGATACTCTTCTTTTTGATGATGTATAGCCAAAATATTATGACATGGTTTGATATGCATTTGGGAGCAGTAACTTACCCGATAATAGAGACTAGAACGTACATAAAAAGTGTATCGTTTACGTCTATGCTTTTTTGGATTACGAGTTCTTTTGTGTTTTCTTCGGGGTTCTTTTTGGTGTTGATGTTTATGCGAAGATAATACTATGGGTTATTTTCTTTACTTTTGGGCTATCATAGAAATAGTTCTCATACTGTATGCCTTATACAATATCAAAAAAATAATCTCGATATATAAAAAGGACAAAACGAGATATTATTACCCCTCTGATAAATTAGAAAATGTATTGACACAGGTGTATGGTAAACATAAGATAGTCTCTTTGATGGTCTCTGAAATAATGGTGTTTTATTTTGCACTTTTTGGGTGGTTTATAAAAAAGAGATCTTTTGAAGGTGTGTTAGAATATACCTACAGCAAAGAGACAATGTATGGCGTATTATTTTGGGTCATTATGGGTGTTTCTCTTATAGAAGTGCCTGTGGGACATTATTTTCTCTCATTATGGAACGAAACGATAGCATGGGTCGTAACAGGGGTTACGCTCTATGGCATGATATGGCTGTTGGGTGACTATAAAGCGATAGTACATTATCCAATACGGCTATCGGCAAATAGATTATACCTACGTATAGGTTTACGTGCTAAAGTAGATATGGATGTGACCAATATAGAGACACTTACTAGCAGGGTAGATGATGAAATCAAAGAAGAGTATGAACATTTTCTACTCATGACCACAGTAGAGCCAAATGTCTATATATCTTTAAAAGAGTGTGTAGAAGTTATTGGATTGTTTGGCATGCGTAAAGAGGTAGATAAAATTGCTTTTTATGTGGATGATTATGGTGGGTTTACAGATAGATTGAATGTTGGATGAGATGTACATTATGTCTGCATAAGTTCAAAAACATCTGGCACTTCGTAAAGGAGTAAAAGATGCAAACAGATTATCTGTTTCATGGGATAAAAGGGTTTGAAAGGTTTGCCTATTATTGC
>JALSPX010000220.1 GCA_026985755.1 Sulfurovum sp.
TTACACAAAATATTTAAGGCGTCTTAGCTGCGGCTAGGACTTATAAATCTTTTGCACAATCTTACATTTGCAAAACCCATTGTGGATGTTACCTATTAGTAGAGGTGCCCTACACTTTAATCTTCTCCCACTCACCCTTATCAAATGTCTTCCATAACCATAATGCTTTTACAAAAGTATCGGAAATCATCGCTAAGTACACAAAGAGTATGTTTTCAAAATACCAAGAGAGTACAAAAGCAGGGATGATACGTACAAACCACAAAGAGATGAGATTGATTTTAAGGGTACGCTTGGTGTCACCTGCACCACGCAAAGCACCTGAGAGTACGAAGTTAAACGCCAAAGGTATTTGCGATACACCTACGATACGTAAATAAAGACTTGCCTCTTTAATCGTTTGTGCATCATCAGTAAAGAGCCAAACAATTTTTTCTGGCATAAACACCATAAAAAAGGAGAGTATAAACATAAACCCTACGGTGTATTTGAGCACCAAAAGGACATCTTCTCTGGCTTGCATAGGCTTTTTCGCCCCTAGTCCCTGCCCCATGAGTGCCATCGCCGCGATGGTAAATCCAATCCCTGGCATAAATGCCAAGCCCTCCACACGCAAACCTATCTGATATCCTGCCAAAACTGCCGTACCATAGTGGGCGATGATAACAGTAAAAAGCATAAAACTCCCAAAGGTCAATGAGCGTTCAAAAGATGCAGGGATACCTACTTTTAAAGCACGTTTCAAAAGTGACTTGGAGTAGTGCCAGACAGGCAGGTAGACCATCTTTCTACGTAGATACAATACCAAGTAAACACAAAGCTCTAAGATATTGACAATCACTGTACCCACAGCTGCACCCATCACACCTAACTCTGGAAAACCTAAATTTCCAAAGATAAAGAGATAGTTTAAAAAAATATTCAAAACAATCGAGACTATCTTGATATACATAGGCGTCTTCATATCTCCAGAGGCATTGAGTGCCGTAACAAAGACAAGTTTGACAAAAACAAAAGGCAACATCCATGTAAGCATCTGCACATACGCTTCACCCAAGGCAACGACTTGGGGTGCGGTGCCAAACCATACATAGACATGTGATGCAAGGAAATACCACAGTAGCATCATCGGTAACGAGAGATAAAAAGCAAACTGTAACAGGGTGGAAAGTCCAGTAGAAGCACGCTTTTTATACCCTGCCCCTGCAAAACGAGAAAGCAGTGCCGACGTACCTACATGTAACAAGGTCAAAATAGCAAACACAAACATAAGCGACTGCAAGCCAAGCCCCACAGCTGCCACCGCAAAAGCAGAGATACGTCCCACCATAATGAGGTCAGTAATGACTTGTAACATATCTAAGAGTGAATTAATCGCCGCGGGAATAGAGAGTTTGAGTATTTTTTGGTGTTTGGGTGGGAAATGTCGCAGCAAAATTTAGCCCGTTATCTGTGCAATATACATATAGAGAAATACCACCGTCAATGATGCTACTGCCATTGTCCATATCGTGGCTACTAGCATCTTACCTGCATTGAACATCTGTCGATATTTATAGAGTAACACAGGAAAAACCACCATCGCTATAACCACCGGTATATACATCAACACACTTACATCGAGTTTCTCTATGGCATACTGCACTGCCTTAAATGAGGTATATATAATGATATACACCACAGAAAGTATCATCATCTGCACAAACATAAAGAGTACCCTCATGCCTGATTGGTTTTGTTGGTCGTTGTATTTTTGCATCTTAGTTTTCCTCTTTTAGTACCTGTATAATGGCTTGGGTAAGTGCCACTTTTTCTACAGCACGTATCTGTGCGTCATACGCATCAAAATCCAACCCTTTTTTGGCAACCCTTTTTTGAAGTATCACCTCTCCTCCATCAAGTTCTGAGCTTACATAATGTACTGAGACACCACCTTCTGCATGTGCATCTTCATAGCTTTTTTCGATGGCGTTCAGCCCTTTATGTCTAGGAAGTAACGAAGGGTGCAGGTTAATCGCTTTGATAGTCTCAGTAAACACCGGCGTTAAGATACGCATAAAGCCTGCCAACACGGTAAGGTCAGGATGGTAACGTTGAAGGGTCTCTACCACTACTGCATCATAGGCTTCACGTGAGTCAAAGTTTTTTGGCTCTACCACACCATAAGGTATGCCATACTCTTGGGCAATGGCTATGCCCTTGGCATGAGGGTTATTGGTCAAAGCAAAAACTACTTTACACTCTTTGTTGTGCAAAGTCTTAACAATATGGGAAAAGTTTGTGCCTTTACCACTAAAAAGTATGGCTATTTTTTTCATCTTGCTATTGTATCCAATGATACTGTAGACTATTCTGTTTTGCCACTTCCAAAATAAATATACGGGGGCTTTTGTGCTATTTCTTGATCCAAATTCTCCTGATTAAGCTGCCCTACAGATTCTATTAAATCTGTAGGCAACAAAGCATATGCACTCATAGTATGAGATGCAGAGGCCAGTGTGAGTGCCAATGTCGCATGAATTGCTGCATCTATTGCTGTATATCCCTGTGCCAAAAGAGACACAATAAGACCACTCAGTACATCACCCGTTCCACCTTTACTAAGTTTTGATGAACCGTGAGGATTAATATAAAGTTTTTCATGTTCCGAGATAATCATATTTGCACCCTTAAGGATTATCGTCACATGAGGGTATTGTCTATTAAATTTTCTCACCATCTCAAATCGTCGCTCCTGTATCTCCTCGATATCTATCTCTTCACCCGAGAGTATTTTCCACATCGCAGAAAACTCTTTAGGATGAGGCGTCACTACAATCTCTCTATTTTTTTGCTCTAAAACTTCTAATAAATCAGCATGATAAAGTGCATCTGCATCCAGTACAATAGGCAAAGTATTATTGAGCACATTCTGTTTTAAGTAAGCACTATCAAAACTCAACCCAAGTCCCATACCTACAGCCAAAGCTGTACTTTTCTCAGGTAAAGAAGTACTGTGCATCAGATAAGGTGGTGGGACAATCTCTTTTTGGGTGACAAGGGTTGTCAATCCTGCACCAAACCTACTAGACGCCATAGCTGCAATGATACCTGCTCCCTCTTTTTCACCACAAAAAACAGCCACATGTCCAAAGTCACCTTTATGTGTTACTTTAGAAAAATCTCTACTGGGTAAATTTAAATCATCAGGATTGAGTAAATAACTTGAAACTGGTTCATCCTTGGTATAAGATGCATAGTGCACACCCAAATCAAGACGGTATACTCTTCCTACATAATCTTTAGCAAAATCTGAATACAATGCCTCTTTACGTGCACCCATTGTTAGCGTAACATCCGCATCAAATATTTCTGAGAAGATCACACCATCTTCATCTAATCCACTTGGCACATCACACGCAATTTTAAATCCACCAAGCTGATTCATTTGCATAATAATATTTTGATATTTTTCACTCAATGGTCTATTTAATCCTGCCCCAAAAAGTGCATCTACCACAATATCTGCAGGGGATAATTCGTCTACTATAGTGACATAATCCAATTTATTAATACGCACTAATTGTTTTTTAGCCATCAGTGATTGCGTCCCAAAAGGTAAATAGACCTTGATACTTTCAAAACGATGATGTAATAACCTAGAGAGTGCTAAACCATCAGCACCATTATTACCTATACCACATACGATTAATATCGTTCCTTCATAAAAATTTTGATTAATATAATCTGCCATGCCCTGTGCAGCATGTTCCATTAAAATATCTTCACTTAATCCATACTCATCATAACATCTCTGATCCATATTTTGACAATTTTTATATAATTTTTGCATCTTAACGTCTCCTTTTTATCAAAGCTTATTTTATCACAACTTAATAATCTTTGGATATAATTCTGGACTTTATTGATATTCGGACATTGAATGGTCTGAAAATTTCCAATAGGAAGGGGGTGATTTGTATGCCAGGAATTAAGCTTACTCCACGCGATTCATTTGATGATGCTTATAGAAAGTTCAAAAGACAATGTGACAGAAACCTCATTGTTACAGAAGCAAGAGCACGTCAATACTTTGAAACCAAGACAGAGAAAAGAAAAAAAGAGAAAATTGCAACACGCAAGAAAATTCTTAAAAAACTCTTCATGCTTAGAAGATACGAGTCAAGACTCTAATACGTCTATGGCAGAGCTTTTGCTCTGTCACTTACTTTACACTTTTTTACAAACCGCACAAAAATTTCCAAAACTCATTACACCTTATCTAAGATTTCGCTAAAATAACCACAATATTTTTCCAAAGGAAATCCCTATGACATTTACAACGCCTTTACAAAACGATAGTATCAAAATCATGCTCCTTGGTTCTGGTGAACTGGGTAAAGAGGTAGCCATAGAGGCACAAAGGCTTGGCATCGAAGTTGTTGCCGTGGATAAATATGAGAACGCCCCTGCACATCTCGTGGCAAACACGTCCTATGCCATCGATATGCAAGATGAAGCAGCCGTACTTGAGGTAATAGAAAAAGAGAAGCCTAGCTTTATCCTCCCTGAGGTAGAGGCTATCTCTATCTCGGCATTATTTGAGGCTGAAAAACGTGGTTTTCATGTTATCCCTAACGCTGAAGCAGTCAACAAGACGATGAACCGTAAAAACATTCGTGTCTTTGCGGCTGAAGAGCTGGGTCTTACCACGTCTAAGTATGAATTTGTTACCACACTAGAGGGGCTCAAAGAAGCGGCTGAACGTATCAAATTCCCCTGTGTCATCAAGCCTGTGATGTCCTCTTCTGGACATGGACAGAGCATCGCCAAAACACCTGAAGAGTTGGAAAAATCATGGGAAATTGCCAAAGAGGCTAGAGGGGATGCAAGTGAACTTATCGTAGAAGAGTTTGTGCCTTTTGACTATGAGATTACCCTGCTTACTGTACGTAATGAAACAGGCACTACCTTTTGTGATGCCATCGGACATGTACAAAAAGATGGAGACTTCATACTCTCATGGCAGCCGATGTCCATGAGTGATGTTGCACTTCAAAAAGCCAAAGAGATTGCCAAAGCAGTCACAGATGGTTTGGGTGGTCGTGGAATCTTTGGTGTGGAGTTTTTTGTCAAAGGTGAAGAGGTTTACTTCTCAGAGCTGAGCCCTCGTCCACATGACACAGGCATGGTCACACTCATCACACAGAGCCAAAGCCAGTTTGCACTACACGTTAGAGCTGTGCTAGGATTACCGTTAAACTTCACCACGTATAATAGCGGTGCATGTGGTGCATATAAAGCAAAAGGTGAAAGCCAAAATCCTACGCTCACTATACCTGATGATGCCTTTAGTGCAAACTCATTTGTAAGAGTCTTTGGAAAGCCTGAATCTCATGTAGGTCGTAGAATGGCTGTAAGTCTTGTGCTTGATAGTGATGTAGAAGCTGCAAAAGCCAGAGCCACGCAAATCGTCAGCCAAATATCAGACCACTAAATCAAAAATATTTTAAGGAAACTCAATGAAATTTTTAAGTCGTGTACTTTTACCTCTATTTTTATGGATCTACATTGCTGTAGAGACCTATTTAAAACTACACAAAGATTCACTCTGTGAAGCCACAGGATGTAAACTCGCAGGAGAACTCTTACGTTTTGACCCTTTGTATCTAAACTATTTAGGTTTAGGCGCGATATTTTTTCTATTACTTCTTGGGTATTTTTCTCTCAAAAGTAAACTGATAGAAAAACTCTTTTTTATCGTACTCTACGCTGCTATAGCCTTTGAAGCAACTATTTTAGGCTACCAATTTTTAGCCAATCCAGAGCCATGTATCTTTTGTTTGGGTATCTTCTCGTCCCTATTACTTATAGCACTCTTGAGCCATATCAGAAACTTTCCACTCATTGCCTCTATTGCCTTGTCTATATTTATAGGACTTAACACACTGGCGATTACCAAAAACAAATCTTTCCTTGTAGAAAATGGAACTTATCTTATACACTCTGAGACATGTCCTCACTGTAAAAAAGTCAAACAATACTTTGCCAAGAAAGATATAAAGTATACACCAATTTCAATAGAAGAAGCCAGTGCGCGTAGCTTTTTAAAATTTGCAGGCATCAAAACCATTCCTGTACTGGTGCTAAAAGATGCGACAGGGATTCACTTACTCGAGGGGGATCATAAAATTATTGCCCATTTTACAAAAAAAGAGACACAAACAAGTCAAGAGCCTACGAGCACAGCAACAGACCAAAGTTCAGCATTAGGTATGCCCCCGGATCTATTTAAAGCGACTTCAGAACCTGGCTGTGCTATTACTATTACAGAGACACCTGATTGTGAAAAAAATGCTACACATTAAGGAGCACACTTATGCTTGATGTCCTTATTATAGGAAGTGGCGGAGCAGGACTTACTGCTGCGTTAGCTGCCAAAGAGATTTCTACTGTAGATGGTGTAGGCTTAGGCAATGCCTCTATCTTAGTAGTAGGAAAAGCCTACCCTACCAACTCCCAAACTTCCATGGCACAAGGGGGCATGAACGCAGCCCTTGGCAATGTAGGAGAAGACCATATTAGCGCACATATAGCAGATACCATCAAATCTGCCCGTGGACTCTGCGATGAAGATATGGTACGCCAAATGTGTGCAAATGCACCCAAAACGATAGCATGGTTAGAGAGTATCGGTGTGCCTTTTTCAAGACTTGACGCTAGGGGTCTGACCTCTGATGATTTGTCGCAAAGCGATGAATCGTCTGCGGGTCTGACCCCTAGCGTCAAGTCCATCGCCCAACGCCAAATGGGAGGAGCAAGCGCCAAACGTGCCTGCTATGCCCAAGACTACACAGGGCTCAAAATCCTTCATACCCTTTACGACACTTGCCTTAAAGAAGAGATAGACTTTTTAGATGAGCACTATTTTCTGAACCTTGCAGTAGAAGACGGCACGGCTAAAGGTGCGACATTTTTAGATATTCGCACAGGAGAAGTCAAGCAGATACATGCCAAATCTGTCATCATCGCCACAGGTGGCTATGGTAGTCTCTACCATGGCTACACGACCAATGCCTATGGAAGCACTGGCGATGGTGTAGCAGCTGTGTTGCGTGCTGGTGGTGCAGTGAGTGACATGGAGTTTATACAGTTTCACCCTACTGCACTCAAAGGTTCAAGCATACTCATATCTGAGAGTGCCAGAGGAGAGGGTGGATACCTTATCAATAGCGATGGCGAGCGTTTTGTTGATGAACTCAAACCACGCGACGAGGTAGCCCGTGCTATTTTTGAGCAATTCCAAAAAAACAAAGAAGTCTTTTTGGATGTACGTCACTTGGGTGAAGCAAAACTCATGGAGCTTCTGCCTCAAGAAGTAGCCCTGTGTAAACTGCATGAGCACGTAGACCCAGCTACCCAACTCATACCCATCCAACCTGTAGCACACTACTCTATGGGTGGGATAGATGTGGACTATGCCTTGGAAGTGACGGGTATCAAAGGATGTTTTGCTGTAGGTGAATGCTCCAATGCCAAGGTACATGGTGCCAATAGACTTGGTGGTAACTCTCTACTGGAGATTACCGCTTTTGGAAAATTTGCAGGAGAAAATGCCTACAAACATGCGGTCTATGCAAGCAATAAAAAAGCTGACGACAGACAACTTCAGCATGACAAACAACAGATAGAAACTATCTATAGTAAGGAAAACAGCATCAATTTCTATGCACATAGAGAAAGCTTAGGCAAACTCTTTTATGAGAAAGTGGGTATTGTAAGAGAGAATACTAAGCTGACTGAAGCGATGGAAGAGGTTATCGCGATGCAGGTACTTCAAAAAAAGATGGGCATAACCGATAAAAGTCCTAGCAACAATACCAACCTCATAGAATATCTGGAGTTTCAAAATGCCCTGCTTTTAGCCCCTGCCATCATCTCTGCTGCCATCGCACGTGACGAAAGCCGTGGTGCACACTATAAAGTAGGTTTTGAAACCCAAGATGATGAGAAGTTTAAGCAGCATATTGTGTTGCAGTGGAAGGATTAGTATGCAGATAAATATATTTCGAACCGAAACCAATACCCATCAAATCTACACACTTGAAGACAAAGAAACCACCCTACTCCATGCCCTCACACACATCAAAGCCACACAAGATGCCACACTTACATTTTCTGCAGGTTGTCGTGCTTCTGTGTGTGGTATCTGTGCGGTGAGGGTCAATGGGAAAGAGGAACTTGCCTGTGCATACAAGATAAAAGATGGAGATGTTATTGAGCCTTTACAGTATCATCCTGTACTACGTGACCTTAAAGTGGACAAAAACAGAGCCAAAGAAACCTTGGTAAAAAGTGCTGCTTGGTTGCATACTTTTCAAGAGGCCACACTCACCCATAAA
>JALSPX010000221.1 GCA_026985755.1 Sulfurovum sp.
ATGGCTCAGGTACATTTAGATGCCAAAATAGAGCCTATAGAGACAGAGATAGGATACGATAGTCGTGATAAGGCGTATCGTACTGCCGTAACCGATTATAGTTCTTATGCACGAGAAGCGCATGTGACCGTACGTAGACTGCGTCAAGTCTATAAGCGAGATGCACTTTTTAAGGCATGGATGGAAAATGAAAAAATCCGTCCTATTTTACAGCAAATACTCAATGACCAAGTGGTGATTACCACTGCACATCATAACTCTATTATGACCAAGATGCCCTACTATAGTACTGAAACAAAATGGCACCAAGACAGACGTTACTGGCGTTATAGTGATGACAATTTAGTGAGTGTGTGGCTAGCACTAGATGATGAGACGAATGACAATGGAGTGTTAGAGTTTATTCCGGGTAGCCATAAGATGACCTTTGATGCAGGGCAGTTTGATGAGAAAGAGTATTTCTCTGAAGATACTATAAAAAATCAAAAAATTATAGCTACCAAAGTCTCTACCAATTTACAAAAAGGGGATGTGGTACTGTTTCACTCTTTACTTTTGCATAGAGCCAATAAAAATAGTACAGATGAACCTAAAATATCGTTTGTTTATACTGTAAAAGGTAGAAAAACAAAGGCTATAGAGGGGACAAGATCTGCAGAGTTTCCTGAGATTATACTGCCTGTATTATAAGTGCAATAATACACATATCTTACACACTCTATAGATATTATGCAAAATATAAGTTGTGAAAATAACTTTATTAATGATATTACGATATAATTTTTGAAATTAATATTAAGGATTTAAATATGGCAAAATATGTAGAATTGACAAATGACAATTTCGATGCAACAATCAAAGAGGGTGTAACAATGGTAGACTTTTGGGCTCCATGGTGTGGACCTTGTAGAATGATTGCTCCAGTGATTGAAGAGTTGGCTGAAGATTTTGATGGTAAAGCAACGATTGCAAAAGTAAACACAGATGAGCAACAAGAAATTTCTGTAAAATATGGAATCAGATCTATCCCAGCAATTCTTTTCTTTAAAGATGGCGAAATGGTAGACCAAATGGTTGGTGCAGCTTCTAAAGATGCATTTGCGGAAAAACTTAACGCAATACTATAATAGAACGTTACAGGGCAAAGCCCTTTAAATGTCTCTTATGTAAAATTACCATTAAGGAAATTTGAAATAAGGGATTATTGACACTGGGTCTACTTGAGCAGTAGGCTCATGTGACTAGTCACATCTAAAAAAATTTCCCCCAAAATATTTTCCTGCAAAATTATTAACCAAGTATTTAAAGTGTATAATTTGAATAATTATTTGTTTAACTATTTTAAGGATATGAGATGCTAGATTGTGCGATTATCGGTGGTGGACCAGCAGGTTTAACCGCAGGACTTTATACGACACGTGGTGGATTGCAAAATGTCACCATGTTTGAGATGGGGTTGCCTGGTGGGCAGATTACCCAAAGTTCTGAGATAGAGAACTACCCAGGGTTTTTTGAGCATGACAAAACAGGTATGGACTTTATGGATACCTGGCAAAAACAGTGTTTTCATTTTGGGCTAAAACACGAGATGAAAAAAGTAGAGCGTGTAGCCAAAACTGGCGAACACTTCACTGTGACACTTGAAGGTGGCGACACAGTAGAAGCCAAAACGGTTATCGTGGGAACAGGATCTACCCCTAAACGTGCAGGTTTTAAGGGTGAAGATGAGTTCTTTGGTAAAGGGGTGAGTACTTGTGCAACATGTGATGGTTTTTTCTATAAAGACAAACCTGTGACGGTGCTAGGTGGGGGTGACACTGCACTGGAAGAAGCATTTTTCCTTTCTAATATCTGTTCAGATGTCTATGTGGTGCATAGACGTGATACCTTTAGAGCAGCACCTCCAACGCTCGATAGAGTGATGCGAAAAGAGAACATACACCTCGTCACAGACTCTGTGATAGAAGAAGCCTATGGTGACGCCATGGGACTGCAAGGTGTCAAGATAAAAAATACAAAAACAGGTGAAATCACAGATATGGCAAATACAGGACTCTTTGTCTTTGTAGGGCATGATGTGCGTAACGAAGTACTCAAAGATGAGAATGGTGAATTTATTTGTAAGATGAATGACTGGGGTCAGGTCATCGTAGATTTGAGTATGAAGACATCGGTAGCAGGTCTGTTTGCTGCAGGTGACATACGTATAGAAGCACCAAAACAGGTCGTATCGGCTGCAGGAGATGGTTCCATCGCAGCGTTACAAGTTATATCATATATTCAGGAGCAACAGTAATGGCGAAAGTAGGTATAGTCGGTAGTACAGGTAGAGTGGGTAATCTTCTTATAGATTCTTTGTTACATGATAGTGAATTGCCTTTAAGTGCAGTGCACGTATTTGATGCGTTAAAAAGAGATTTACCAAGTGATGTACTGGTGACAAACAGTATGAAGGCGTTGTTAGAAAACTGTGACATTGTGATAGACTTTTCAGCACCAGTTGCGACCCAAGCACTGTGTGAAGCAGCCTTAGAAAACCCTACGCCATTGGTCATCGCAACCACAGGCTTTACAGAACATCAGCAAAATTTGATGGAGGAAGCCTCTAAAAAAATGCCAGTGCTATATGCATCTAATATGTCAGCAGGTATCGCATTGCTTAAACAACTGGTAGAAAAAGTATCGGCAACCTTGCAAGACTTTGATATAGAGATAGTTGAGCAACATCACAAACATAAAGTAGATGCACCAAGTGGTACGGCATTGACCCTAGGTGAGTTTGCTGCCAAAGGTAGAGGACTAGACCTTGATAAAGTACGTGTCTCTGGACGTGATGGACAAATAGGTGCCAGAACCAAAGATGAGATAGCAGTCATGGCACTACGTGGTGGTGACATTGTAGGGCGTCATACGGTAGGGTTTTACAATGATGGTGAATTCTTAGAGCTTAACCATACAGCAACAAGTAGAGAAACATTCTCTAAAGGTGCCATAAGAGCGGCAAAATGGTTGGTCAACCAAGAGAGTGGACTCTACTCTATTAACGACTGCCTTGGAATTTAGAAATGAGAAATGAGAAATTAGAAATGACTACAACAAACTCTTCACTCTTCACTCTTCACTCTTCACTTGACTCCAAAGGAGGCATATTATGTGTGCAATCGTAGGTGTATTTGGTGCGAAAAAGGCTTCAACGGTAGCGTATTATTCGCTTTTTTCTATGCAACATCGTGGGCAGGAAGCTACAGGAATCTCTACAGCCAATGGTGAAAAGATTAAACTCTATAAAAAACGTGGTATGGTGGCAGATGTTTTTTCACAAAGTACACTAGATAGTATGGAGGGCGGCTGTGCTGTTGGACACAACCGTTATTCTACGGCAGGTAGTGAATCGGCAGGGGATGCTCAGCCTGTTTTTGCCAAGTATAAACTGGGTGAAATCTCGGTGGTACACAATGGTAATCTCATTAACAAGCATGAAGTAAGAACAGAACTTATCGACAGAGGGGCTATCTTCCAGACCGATATGGACACGGAAAATATTATCCATCTTATTGCCAAGTCTGATAAAGATTCATTGGAAGACCGTATTAAAGATATGTTGACCAAGATTGAGGGTGCGTATTGTCTAGCGATACAGAGCCGTTCTAAAATGTTTGTGATTCGTGATCGTTTTGGTATACGTCCTTTGAGTCTTGGTAAGCTTAAAGATGGTGGATACATTGTTGCTTCTGAGACCTGTGCTTTTGACCTTGTAGGGGCAGAGTTTGTACGTGATGTAGAGCCTGGTGAGATGCTTATTTTTGAAGAGGGTAAAGAGCCAGCTTCACAAAAAGTCTTTGAAGCAGACTACCATCCTTGTGCGTTTGAGTACATCTATTTCGCTAGACCAGACTCTACGATAGATGGTAAAAATGTCTATGAGATGCGTCTTGAGATGGGTAAAAGACTCGCCAAAGAAACCCCTGCAGAGATAGACCTTGTCTTACCTGTGCCAGACTCTGGTGTGGCAGCAGCCAAAGGCTATGCTGATGGTATGGGTGTGCCTTTTGAGATGGGGATCGTACGTAACCACTATGTAGGGCGTACCTTTATTGAGCCTACCCAAGAGATACGTGACCTCAAAGTAAAACTAAAACTCTCTCCAATCAAGCATCTGATAGCAGGGAAAAGGGTAGCCATCATAGATGACTCACTGGTACGAGGTACAACGTCTAAACAAATCGTACGTATGCTTAAAGAAGCAGGAGCAAAAGAGGTACATATGCGTATCGCAGCCCCTGAGATAAAGTATCCATGTCGTTATGGGATAGATACGCCTACCAAAGAAGAGCTCATCTCTACCAAGTACACCCCTGAAGAGATAGCCAAAAACATGGGTGCAGACTCCCTTGGTTTCCTCTCTCTTGAGGGGCTTAAAGTTTCATTGGGTGATGATAGAGACTACTCATTAGTCAGCTTCGATGGCAACTACTTCGCTGGAGGTAATGCCGATAGTCCTAGTTGTGGGGATGTGTAAGATTATTTGCTAGATATAAAGTGTAAACGTTCATGAACATTTATACAAATTATGCTATTATCATAAATGATCATATACATTTACGATAAGGAATCAATGTGCTTAAAAATATAAAAAGATATCAAGATAGGTTTTTAAAATCATTTGATATTACTTACAGGCGATATCTGTTTAAAGAGATAGATTTTGATGATAAGATGATAGCCATTTTTGGAGCAAGAGGTGTTGGTAAAACGACTATGCTCTTTCAGTATCTCCTTGATTTACAAAAAGAAAATAAAGAAGCACTTTATATCTCTCTTGACTATCCATTTTTAAGTGGCATGGATTTGATAGAGATTGTTGAAGCTTTTGTCGATAGTGGTGGGGAATATCTGCTTTTAGATGAGGTGCATCGATATAAAGATTTTTCTTCTTATCTCAAAACAATGTATGACCTTTTTGATATAAAAGTAATTTTTACAAGCAGTAGTGCAACATCTATTCTGAATGCCAAGAGTGACCTTAGCAGAAGAGTAACACTCTACAATCTTTATGGTTTCTCGTTTAGGGAGTATTTGGAGGTGAACTTTTCTATGGTCTTGGAAAGTTATACACTTGAATCTTTACTCGAAAGACATACAGAGATTGCAAAAACGATACATATAGATATATTGAAAGAGTTTCAAATCTATGTAAAAACAGGGTATTATCCATTTTACACGCAAAAACAAAGCTCATATTTGCAAAACCTACTCAATACTATTAATCTTACTATTGATTTAGATTTAACTTCCCTTGGGCTTATAGAGCAAAAATATACCTATAAACTCAAAAAACTTTTGGAAGTCATTTGTGAGAGTAAACCCTTCGAGGTAAACTATACAAAAATAGCTGCTCTTGCTGAAATAAGTAGGGTAAAACTCTATGATTATATCAGTTATCTATCGGATGGGCAGATGCTCCTTTTGGTAGATGAAGCATCCAAAGGACTTAAAAAAATAAACAAACCCACAAAGATATATTTCAACAATACTAACTTACTTCATGCCTATTGTGAAAATAGTGAAATCGGCACGAGAAGAGAGACGTTTTTTGCCAATCAACTGTCGCAACAATATCGTTTGCATATTCCTAAAAAGGGAGATTTTTTGGTAGAAGAAAAGTATCTGTTTGAGATAGGCGGTAAAAATAAAAGCTTTAAGCAGATAGCAGATATATCTAACTCTTTTGTGGTAGCAGATGATATAGAAGTGGGTAGTGAGAATAAAATACCGCTTTGGTTGTTTGGGTTTTTGTATTGATGGAGGACGGTAATGAATAAGTTCATTGTATACAGTAGCAATAGGTTGCCTACAAAATAAAAGGAGAAAAATTCCATCTCTAGGTACACGCCTCCTTTCAGTATAAGCCCAAAAATCTTAAATTTTCTCGTTCCCAAAGAGAGCAATAGAGAGATAGGTGGCTTGTGATGAGAGGTTAAGAGGTCTGATAACAATGACAACTCTTAAACTCAGCAAGAAACAGAAAAATAGTGCCCATCTCTACCAAGTACACCCCTGAAGAGATAGCCAAAAACATGGGTGCAGATTCCCTTGGTTTCCTCTCTCTTGAAGGGCTTAAAGCTTCACTAGGGGATGATAGAGACTACTCATTAGTCAGCTTCGATGGCAACTATTTTGCTGGAGGGAATGTAGATAGTACTTCTTTTGGGGATGTGTAGGATTTATCTTCTGAAAATGTATAGAATAGAAAGGGTAAACGTTCATAAACATTTACCCTAGTTAGATAAAATATTGCTTTGCTTGTTTAGATTTTTGTATTAAAAAAAATAATTAAAACACAATCCAGTTATATGGATCGTAATAGCCATGTAGGTACATCTGAACGATAAAGATTTTTATTTATCTTTTTATCTTTTTGTGAATATTGTATCACTACGCAACTTTCACAGTATACAATACTTATACATATAGCAAATAAAATTAGTATTTTTTTCATAATTATATCCTTTTATAAGATTTAGATGTTCGCATTTTACTAAACGTCTTAGTAAGTATATCATATGAGCATTACCTAAGTATTAACTATACTTATTACTTTAATAATTTTTATTTATGATTTATTTTATTTGGAACGACTCTCTTTCTCTGTAATCCCACTCATTCCAAACCGTCTAGCCAACTCTTGTTTGACTCTGTCTGGTGAGATGTCTCTGTAGCCTAAACCCACAAGTGTATGGTAAAGTAAATCAGCACTTTCGTAGATGACTTGTTCATCGCTTTCTTCGTTTATGGCGACACAGACTTCATCTGCCTCTTCACGGATTTTAGACAACATAAGTGCTTTGTCGTCTAGTAACTTTTTCGTCCATGACTTTTGCTCGGCTGGTGCATTTTTGCGTTCTAAAATGGTATGGAAGAGGGTATCTACTACCCCATAGATGGCATCGGTATCTACCTCTTTGTCTAAGATGATTTTGTCTTGCATCACAGAGGTGAAGAAACAGCTTTTACGTCCTGTATGGCAGGCTACACCGTTTTGTTTGATTTTGAGTATGACGGTATCTGCATCGCAGTCTAGCAGTACATCTTTGACTTCTTGTGTGTGGTTAGAGCTTTCACCTTTTTTCCAGATGCGTTGCTTGCTTCTACTAAAGTAGTGGGCGTAGCCAGTTTCTAGTGTAAGGGTATAGGCTTCTTCGTTCATATACGCAAGCATAAGGACTTCATTGGTTTCGTTGTCTTGTGCGATAGCAGGGATGAGGGGGTTTTTGTTCCAGTCTATGTTCATGTTTTGTTCTCCATGTGTAGGGGCAGATTCCATATCTGCCCATGAATTGGTGGGTCGATATGGGATCGACTTAATGGGTCGATATGGAATCGACCCCTACGGGATAATTATTGTGCACCCATAAGGCGTTTTTCTTTCCCTTTTGCATCTACCCATATGTTAGGTACTGCACCACCAGGGGTGAGGAAGATTTGTGCATCTTTGTTGACACGTAGTGCATCGTTGAACTTGGCTTGGGTTTTGATTTGTTCAAGTTGTATGAGTGCAGGGGTTAATGAATCAGAGATGAGTTTGTTTGCTTTGGCTTGCTCTTCTGCCTCAATACGGATTTTATCCGCTTCACCTTGGGCTTCGATACGATTTTTCTCTGCAACACCACGTGCAATTTCTGCTGCTTTTTGTGCATGCTGTTTGGCTTTTTCTTTCTCTTGTTCTGCGATGGTAACATCTTGTTTAGCAGCTTGTACTTGCTCTATTTTCTCTTTAATCTTTGGAGGGAGTACGATATTTCTAAGCTCTACAGAAGAGAGTGCTACGGGTTGATTAGGAAGTGCATCCACTCTTTCTCTTACTTTGGTTTGAATGGCTGTGGCTATCGTATTTCTCATCTCTGGGAGTTGCTCTGCTGTGTATTGACCTACGACGTCACGTACGACTTCTCTTACTTTAGAGTTGATTATTTTCTCTTCCCAACTAGATCCCCATTTGGCGATAGTAGCTGGAGCAGACTCTGGTTTGAGACTATATTGCACGGCTAGGTCAATATTAACTGTGAGTCCACGTTTATCTAATACAGGAATGGCTCTGTTTCTTCTGAGACCTCCTTCAAAACCACGGTACTTATCACCTAGTTCTCTTGCCGTATCGTTCGAATATGTAATGAGACGTATACGTGTATTCACAGGGATTATTTTTTGAAATACTGGGATAAAAAAGTGTAATCCTGGATTGAGTGGTTTTGATTGAAATTTACCTGTAGTCACTTTGATACCTACTTCACCAGAGTTGATGATAGTAAAAGGTTTAAAGATGAAAAAAGCAAGTGCTATAGCGCCAATGACAACTGCCCAGGAAGGTAAACCTTTT
>JALSPX010000222.1 GCA_026985755.1 Sulfurovum sp.
TAGACGTAAACTAGGAAATGATATACGCCCTTTACTGGTCATACCTCCCTCATTTAGTAGAAATAAAATAGCACACCTCTACAAAGGGAACAGAGAGTTTGAGATAGTCCGTGACACCCATGAGGCACTTAGACGCTCTGAGTTTGCCTTTATCTGTTCGGGTACAGCTACCCTTGAAGCAGCACTTATCGGTGTACCTTTTACCTTAGCGTACATCGCAAAGAAAGTGGACTTTTTTATAGGAACGAAACTGTTGGGTATCAAGCAGGTGGGACTGGCAAATATCATCTTAACCCACTACAACAACACAACCTTACATAAAGAGATACTCCAAGAAGAAGTCACAGTTGACAACTTGCTAAAAGAGTACTACAATACCGACCGAGAAATCTTCGCCAAAAAAGCTGAAGAACTAAAAACATATTTGGGACATGGAAGTTCTAAACATGTAGCAAAAATAATAATGGAATAAGCAATGACACACATAAACCTCTCGTTCCTATGCTTCGCGTGGGAATGCATCACTTCATTTAATAGGCAAAATAACTTTCTATTTATGAAAAGGATATATATGCGCTCCCACGTACAACGTGGGAACGAGTCTGTGAAATTCTTCACTCTTCACTCTTCACTCTTCACTTTGTTTTCAAAGAAAACAACATGCTAGTACATATCTGCTGTTCTGTAGACAGCCACTACTTTTTACAAAAACTCCGTGAGGACTACCCAGAAGAAAAACTCACAGGGTTTTTTTATGACCCAAACATACACCCATACTCTGAGTATTACCTACGTCTGCTTGATGTCAAACGCTCATGTAAAATGCTAGGCATAGAGCTCATAGAAGGTGAGTATGATGTAGAGAAATGGCTCTCACTAGTCAAAGGCTGGGAGAGTGAACCTGAAAAAGGTGAACGTTGTGGTATCTGTTTTGATAGACGCTTTGAAGTCTCTGCACACAAAGCCAAAGAGCTAGGAGAAACACGCTACACCTCTACCCTACTTACAAGCCCGAAAAAATCGTTAGAACAACTACAGGTTGCTGGAGATGCTTTAGGCAAGGAGCTTGGGGTTTCATTTGTTGCACCTGACTACAGAAAAGACTCAGGGACACAACAGCAAAATATTTTAGCAAAAGAAGATGCTCTCTACCGTCAAGACTACTGTGGCTGTCTCTATGCACTCAATATCCAAAGAGATCAACAACAAAAGCTTGCCGATGAGCTCTTCGTGCCTATCTCTAAACAGATACAGCCAGAGTCTATAGAGGCTCGTATAGAGATGTATGAGAGACGCTGGGAGCTAGAAGAGGCAGGTAAACCCTACAAGATTATTAAACAACGTTTTTTAAACTGGCGTCTCACCATGGGATGGCTCAAAGTACGTAAAGAGATTGTCGCTGCACACTTTTTGCCCTATTCGAGTCTCAAAAATGAATATAGCCGTGGCAAAGTAGAATACACCATAGGTGATGTACACTATATGAACCGTGATGAAGTACGATTTATTACACTTGAAACGTATAATAACCTTTTGGGGTGTAATTATCGCAGTGTAAAAGAGCTAATATTTTCTCCTGCCTCTTATAGTACTGAAGTTGCGTTACGTGCAAAACTGGGTGTCACACCTTATGATATTTCTGTTATTATTGTTGTGGATGAAATACCAGATAAAAAAATCGAAATACGCTGTCAAAGTCGCACTTTTTCTGATGTTAAAGAAGTGCTCATAGAATTATAAAACAGTAATCAACTATTTACCAAGATTTAGATAGAATTATATAATTTTTATAAAAAGGTCTTCTAGTGCTTTACAACGTTGTCGAAATTCAAAAAATACTACCTCACAGATACCCATTTCTTTTAGTAGACAGGATTACTGAACTCAAACAAGGTGTATCTATAGAGGGGTACAAGAATGTATCTATCTCTGAACCTGTATTTCAAGGGCATTTCCCTGATCACCCTATCTATCCTGGCGTGATGATTATAGAAGGTATGGCACAAGCAGGTGGTGTGCTCGCATTTAAAAGTATGGATGGTACAAGCCAAGAAGAGATTGAGAACAAAGTAGTCTACTTTATGAGCATAGATAAAGCCAAATTTCGTGCACCTGTCACACCTGGTGACCAATTGGTATATAAAATCAATGTTATCAAAAATAAGGGTGCTGTATGGCAACTCGATGCCAAAGCTTATGTCGATGACAAAGTTGTAGCACAAGCAGAGCTTAAAGCTATGATTGTGGATAAATAGGTCAACGATGTCAAATATACATCCTTCAGCAGTTATAGAAGACGGTGCTATTATCGGTGACAATGTCTCTATTGGTCCTTTTGCCTACATTGGTGAGAAAGTGATATTAGGGGATAATACGACTGTAGCATCACATGCTGTGATTGAGGGTAGAACAAAGATAGGCAAAAACAACCGTATATTTTCACATACGGCTATAGGTACTATTCCTCAAGATTTAAAATATGATGGAGAAGACGTAGAGCTTATTATTGGTGATAACAACACCATTAGAGAATTTACATTGCTAAACCCAGGTACAAAAGGTGGTGGCTCTGTGACTAAAATAGGCAACGGAAATCTACTTATGGGATATGTACATTTAGGGCATGATGTGATACTGGGTGATAACTGTATCTTAGCCAATGGGGCAACGCTAGCTGGGCATGTTGAGCTAGGCAATCATGTGGTCATTGGTGGGTTAACGCCTGTGCATCAGTTTGTACATATAGGAGACTATGCCATGATAGGTGGTGCCTCTGCTTTGGCACAAGATGTGCCACCATATTGTTTGGCTGAAGGAAATCGTGCGAACTTAAGAGGACTGAACCTAACGGGCTTAAGAAGAAGTATGCAAAGAGACGATATCAATGCACTTAAGTTAGCTTATAGAGTTCTCTTTGAACAAGGCAACCCATTACAAGAAGTGACACAAAAACTTTTTGAAACAACAGAATCTGAAAAAGTAAAAAAACTTTGTGAATTTATAAAAACCTCTAAAAGAGGTATACCTTTTGATAGAATAAAAAGTGAGGATAAAAAATGAGTAGTAAAATATGTAGCTTTTGTGAAGCAAAAGAGAGTAATGAAAATCCGCTCATCGCAGGTGAAAATGCCTATATATGTTCCAACTGTGTTGTATCAGCATATAAAATATTATTTGGGGAAGAAGAGCAAGATACCTATTCTAATACCGCAGAAGCACATATACTTTATACACCCAAAGAGATACATTCCATGCTTAGTGAATATGTTATAGGTCAAGAGAAAGCCAAAAAAACACTTTCAGTGGCTGTGTATAACCATTATAAACGTATATTTAAAGATATAGCAGATGATGAAACACAACTATCTAAGTCTAATGTCTTGCTTATCGGACCAACAGGATCAGGTAAGACACTTCTAGCACAAACCATTGCAAGGTTTTTAAATGTACCTATTGCTATTGCAGATGCCACCAATCTCACTGAAGCTGGGTATGTAGGAGAAGATGTAGAAAATATTCTCACAAAACTCCTTATGGCAGCCGATGGTGACCCTGTACGTGCAGAACAAGGTATAGTCTTTATTGATGAGGTAGATAAAATTGCTCGTATGGGTGAAAACCGTTCTATCACTAGAGATGTATCAGGTGAAGGAGTACAGCAAGCACTTTTAAAGCTTATCGAAGGCTCCATTGTAAATATACCACCAAAAGGTGGGCGTAAACACCCAAATCAGGACTTTATACAGATAGATACTTCGAATATTCTCTTTATATGTGGGGGTGCTTTTGATGGGCTTAATGACATTTTAAAAAGAAGACTTGGGGCCAATACCCTTGGTTTTGGGCAAGAAAAACGTTCTAAAAAAGAAGAAGAAAACCTCCTACATATGGTTGAGTCTGATGATCTTGTATCGTATGGATTAATTCCAGAACTCATTGGTCGTTTACATGTTTTTGCTACACTTGGTGAAATCAGTAAAGAAGATATGGTACGCATTTTAGTTGAACCTAAAAACTCTTTACTAAAACAGTACCAAAAACTTTTTGAAATTGATAATGTTACACTCACTTTTGAAAAAGATGCTCTCAATGCTATTGCTCAAAAAGCTATTGATAGAAAAACAGGAGCAAGAGGTTTACGATCCATTATGGAAGAGATACTACTTGACATCATGTATGAATTACCAGAACTATCTGGATATGAAGTTGTCATTACCGAAGATGTTGTTTTTTCTAAAATAAAACCTCTTTATATAAAAAATAAAAAAACAGCTTAATAGAATATACCAAAGGAAAAATATAGATGTTTAAAAGATTACTAGGAATGTTTTCTAATGATTTGGCAATCGATTTAGGAACAGCAAATACACTGGTATTGGTAAAAGGACAAGGTATATGCATCAATGAACCCTCTGTTGTTGCTGTTACATATGATAAACATGGTGAAAAAAGTATACTTGCTGTAGGTGAAGAAGCAAAAAAGATGATTGGAAAAACACCTAGCAATATTCATGTTATCCGTCCTATGAAAGATGGTGTTATTGCCGATTTTGAAATTACAGAAATGATGATTCGATATTTTATTGAAAAATCACATGATAGAAAAAGATTTCTCTCTCCACGTATTTTAATATGTGTCCCTTATGGACTTACAAAAGTTGAAAGACGCACAGTGATAGATTCGGCTAAATTTGCGGGAGCTCGATATGTACATCTCATGGAAGAACCTTTTGTCGCATCCATAGGCGCAGGTATACCCGTAGATGAACCTAATGGAAATTTAGTCATTGATATTGGTGGGGGAACAACAGAAATTGGTGTGACTTCCCTAGGTGGTCTTGTCTTGAGTAAATCTGTTAGAATTGCTGGAGACCATATTGATCAAGGTATTATTAACTATATGAAAAAGAATTTTAATCTTATTATAGGTGAGAGAATTGCTGAAGAGATCAAAATAAAAATTGGTGCAGCTGTTCCTCTTGATGAAGAAATTTCGACTATGGTTAAAGGGAGAGATCAGCAAAATGGAAGTCTGAAATCTATTGAAATTACTTCAGAACAGTTAAGAGATGCGATGAAAAACTCATTAGAAGGAATTGCAGATGCATTAAAAGATGTACTGGAGCAAACGCCTCCAGAACTTGCAGGAGATATTGTAGAAAATGGTATTGTATTGACGGGTGGTGGTGCATTGATTAGAGGACTAGACAAGTATCTTTCCAATGCGGTAAAGCTTCCTGTATATACTGCAGAAGAACCACTTTTGTCTGTTGTGAAGGGTGCAGGAATTGCACTAAATAGTATAGATTCACTCCAAAAAACGGCTTATGAAGACTAGAATTATATCCATTATTATACTGTTATTGATTTTAGCAGTACTGCTTACTAGAAATGATGAGAGAATCACTAATGTACTTCTTGGTATCATTAATCCAATTAAGCAAAGTTATAAAAACTTTACACAAGGTATTGAGAACAAAAGCCATACCTATCTCTTTCAAAAAGAGACCATCGAAAAATTGGGAAATGAAAATCGTATTTTACGTAAACGCCTTTTAGAACAGACACATTATACGCAACAAATAAAAAACATTTACAATGTATTACCTGACCTCTCCAAATTGCCTATTCCTAGTATTTCAATTGTAGAAACTATCTCTTATGTAAAGCTCAACAGTTTTTCACAACTTATTTTAACCAAACCTAAAGAACTTAAGAAAGATAAGCTTTATGGCATCATACAAGAAAAAGTTGTAGCAGGTGTTGCTAGACTTCAAAATAATCAACTTTATGGATATTTAACCTCCGATAATAAATGTCGTTTTTCTGTTTTTATTGGTAAAGAGAATGCTCCAGGTATTGCTATAGGAGAAGAGACCAATAAAATGGTGGTAAAGTTTATTCCAAAATGGTATAAAATAAAAGAAGGTGATAAAGTAATTACATCTGGACTTGATAGTATCTTTTTTTCAAATATTCCAGTAGGAATTGTTACAAAAATAGAATTACAAAGTTCATATAAAGTTGCCTATATAAAAACATATAGTGACATCTACCATCCCAAAACTTTTTTTCTTGTAAATGATCCAAAAGCCACTATTACAGATGGATTTGATAGTAAAAAAACACACCTAAAGCCATTTAGAGTTTTAACTGTGGTAAATAAAGAGATAAATGTTTCTACGATATTTAAGGATGCAAATAAAACAATACCTACAATATCAAGTATTCCCTCAAGAATAGATCAAACACAAGAGACGATTATTGAACCTGAAGTTCCTGCTGAAATACCTGAATCCCTTAAACCTAAAAAAGAAACCAAAAAGAAAAGAACTAGAAATAGACCTAAAAAGAAAATTAAAAAAGATAAACCTAAACCTAAAACAAGCTCATTAGACCTTTTTTAAGGGCTTTTTGAGTAGTCACAACGTATAATATCAAACTAAAAATCAAGGGTATCTCTCTATGCCAAAACGCACTGACATCAAAACTATTTTACTTATCGGTTCAGGACCGATTGTTATTGGACAAGCCTGTGAATTTGACTATTCTGGTACACAAGCTGCCAAAACTCTCAAAGAACTAGGCTATAGAGTTGTACTCATTAACTCTAATCCTGCTACCATTATGACAGACCCTGAATTTGCTGACAGAACCTATATTGAACCTATTACTGCTGAAATAATTGACAAAATCATTAAACAAGAAAACGTAGATGCCATCTTGCCAACTATGGGTGGACAAACAGCACTTAATGTGGCTATGGATATGCATGAAGCAGGTATGCTAAAAGATGTAGAATTCTTAGGTGCAAACCCAGCTGCCATTAAAAAAGGGGAAGACAGACACCTCTTTAATGAAGCGATGATTAAAATCGGTATGGATTTACCCAAAAGTGCCAACGCCTACAACCTTGAAGAAGCACTCACCCTTGCTAAAGAGATAGGTTTCCCTGTCATTTCAAGAGCTTCGTTTACCATGGCTGGTGGTGGTTCTGGTGTTGCGTACAACATTGACGAGTTCAAGAAGCTTGCGCAAGAAGGACTAGACGCTTCTCCTATCAGCGAGATTGAGATTATGGAATCTCTCCTTGGTTGGAAAGAGTACGAGATGGAAGTCATCCGTGACAAGGCGGATAACTGTATTATCGTCTGTTCCATCGAGAACTTTGACCCTATGGGTACACATACAGGTGATTCTATCACTATAGCACCTGCACTCACACTGACAGATAAAGAATACCAAAATATGCGTGATGCTTCTTTCAAAATATTACGTGAAATTGGTGTAGATACAGGTGGTTCCAACGTACAGTTTTCTATCAACCCCGATACAGGTCGGATGATAGTCATAGAGATGAACCCAAGAGTATCTCGCTCTTCTGCACTCGCATCCAAAGCGACAGGATACCCTATCGCGAAAGTAGCTACACTACTTGCCGTTGGATTTACCCTTGATGAAATTACCAATGACATTACAGGTACGCCTGCCTCATTTGAGCCAGTCATTGACTATATCGTCACCAAATTGCCTAGATTTACATTTGAAAAATTCCCGATGGCTAACTCTACGCTAACAACAGCGATGAAGTCTGTAGGTGAGGCAATGGCAATTGGTCGTACCTTTAAAGAGTCTTTCCAAAAAGCGCTTTGCTCACTAGAAACTGGTCTCATCGGATTTAACTCTATCAAATGTGATGGTGAAGAACTTGTACGTGAGATACGTCGGTCTCATGCAGATAGAATGCTCTATGTCTTTGAAGGACTAAGACGTGGTATGAGTGTAGATGCTATCTTTGATCTCTGTAAAATTGACAGATGGTTTCTCTATCAGTTAGAAGAGCTGGCACTTCGTGAAAAAGAGATGGACATTGCCCTACTCTCAGATGCTTCCAGACTACGCCAAGTCAAAGCAGAAGGTTTTTCTGATGCCATGATAGCCCAAGTCATTAATAAAAAAGAGGGACTTACCCTCTCTGAAAATGACATCTACACAGCAAGAGAAAAAGCTAGTATCACCCTAGAATATAACGAAGTAGACACCTGTGCTGCAGAGTTTAAGGCACTGACACCTTACTTATACTCCACAACAAACATCACAAAAATTCCTAATTCCTCACTCCTAATTCCTAATTCCAAAGACCGCAAGGTCTTGGTAATAGGTGGCGGACCTAACCGTATTGGTCAAGGGATTGAGTTTGACTACTGTTGTGTACATGCTGCCTTTGCACTCGAAGATATGGGTATAAAATCTATCATGTATAACTGTAACCCTGAGACAGTATCAACAGACTATGATACCTCAGATGTTCTCTATTTTGAGCCTATCGATTTTGAGCACGTAAGAAATGTCATAGAAGTGGAAAAGCCAGATGGTGTCATTGTTCACTTTGGTGGACAGACACCTCTCAAACTTGCTAAAGACCTCACCGCCATTGGTGCCAAAATATCTGGTACTACTGCAAAAGTCATCGACCTTGCAGAAGACAGAGAGCTTTTCTCGGCATTTATTAATGAACTTGGTCTCAAACAGCCAGAAAATGGTACCGTATTTGAAAAAGACAAAGCATTGGTAGTAGCGAACCGTATTGGGTACCCTGTATTGGTACGTCCTTCTTTTGTACTGGGTGGACGTGGTATGAAAACAGTCTACTCAGATGAAGAGCTCAACCAATACATGGATGAAGCCGTTTCAGTTTCCAATGATGCACCTGTACTTATAGATAAATTCCTTGACAATGCCATAGAACTTGATGTCGATGCGATTTGTGATGGAAAAGATGTCTATATCGGTTCTGTGATGCAGCATATCGAAGAGGCAGGTATCCACTCTGGAGACTCCGCATGTTCTTTACCGCCTGTGAGTATCTCTCAAGAACTTCAAGAAGAAGTTAAAGAACAAACTGCGGCTATCGCCCTTGGTCTTGGGGTGGTAGGTCTGATGAACATACAGTATGCTATCCACAAAGGTGAGATTTACCTTATCGAGGTCAACCCTAGAGCTTCACGTACCGTGCCATTTGTCTCGAAAGCGACAGGGGTACCATTGGCTAAAGTAGCTACAAGAGTCATGATACAAGGTGACTTAAAAGAGGCATTAAAATTCTATGATATCTTTAATGTCGTAAACTTCGACAAAAAAATCATGGAGCCTACACTTAAAAACCATGTAGCCGTCAAAGAAGCCGTATTCCCTTTCAATAAACTTCCAGGTTCAGACCTTATCTTGGGGCCTGAGATGAAATCTACAGGGGAAGTGATGGGTATCTCTGAAAACTTCGGTATGTCATTTGCCAAGTCTCAATTTGCCTCTAAAAACAACATCCCTTTAGAAGGTAAAATCTTCTTATCATTAACAGAAAACGACAAAGCACAAGCAGGCGATGTCGCTAAAATGTTTACAGACTTAGGTTTTGACATCGTTGCGACAGCAGGGACACATGCGGCACTAGAAGCTGCAGGGGTAGCCTCTACCAAAGTACTCAAAATCTCTGAGGGTCGTCCAAACATAGATGACATGATCAAAAATGAAGAGATAGCCATCGCAATCAACACCTCAGACAACGCAGGAAGTAAAACAGACGCAAGAACCATCAGACAGTCGGTACTTTCTAATCAAGTCGCTTACTTCACTACCATAGCAGCGGCACGTGCAACAGCTATGGCGATTAAAGAACTTAAAGCAGCAGGTGGAGAATTGGCACCTAAAGCCTTACAGGATTATTTGGCGTAATTATTTACGCCCTCGCCCACGTTTGCTACTTTTTGATTTTTTATTATCTTTAGGCTTAGCCGCATCATAAATTTTAAACCCATCACGTTTTGTAGTTTTACGCTTTTTTGTACTAGAAAATGTTGTAGACTTCTTCTTTTTACCAAAGGCACCATCTGCTTTTTTATGTTCTTTGGGATTTTTACGTGCCCCTTTTTGTACTATCTCTACTTTAGGGGCATACCCTTCTAACTCCTCTTGTGGTATGGATTTTCCCATCAACTTTTCTACATCTTTTAGTGCTACCATCTCTGTGGGTGAGATGAGTGTGATAGCCAAACCTTTAGCCCCTGCTCTGCCTGTACGTCCTATGCGGTGAATATAATCCCCTGTAACGTGTGGGATGTCGTAGTTCATCACGACTGCAAGGTTAGGTATGTCTAATCCCCGTGCAGCGATGTCTGTAGCTACAAGTACACGTATTTTCCCCTCTTTAAATCCGTCTAAAGCACGGCTACGTTCACCTGAGCTTTTACCTCCATGTATGACCGCTGTTTTTAGCCCAGAGAGATTGAGTTCACTAGTCACATCATCTGCTACCTCTTTTTTACGCACAAAGACCAATACCTGTTGGTAATTACGTGACCCTATAATGTAAGAGAGCAATTCACTCTTTTTCTCTTTTTCTACAGGATAGACTATTTGGGTGACTGAGCTTGCCGAAGTCCCCATGCTATCTACTTCTATGAGCATCGGTTTAGAGAGAATCTGTTCTGATAGCCGTTTGACAGAGCCAGAGAGTGTTGCAGAAATGAGTATGTTTTGACGTCTTGTAGGTAAAAAAGAGAGTATTTTACTCACCTCATGCACAAAACCCATATCCAGAATAGTATCCGCTTCATCTAATACGAGGTAATCTACCGAATCTAAGTTGACATTCTTTTGATGTATATGTTCTATGAGTCTCCCAGATGTAGCCACAATAATGTCTACACCAGCCTTAAGTCTATTGGCTTGAGATGTAAGGTTTGCCCCGCCAAATAACACGATGCTTTTAAGTGGCAAGTATTTACCATATGCTTCTACTGAAGCCTGCACTTGTTTAGCTAATTCCCGTGTAGGTACAATAATAACAGCTTTAGGATAGTGCAGTCCTACTACAAAGTGACGCGAAAGTTCGTGAAGTATAGGCAAAGCAAACCCAGCTGTCTTCCCCGTACCCGTCTGTGCCCCAGCCATAATATCACGACGTGTAAACACCGCAGGGATGAGAGCTTTTTGTATAGGCGTAGCAGACTCGTAGCCTTTTTCTTTTAGTGCTTGAAGTATTTTTTTATCTAGCCCGAGTGTAGCGAGTGAAGTGGTGCTATTGTCTTCTTGTATGGACATGGTGTCACCTTACTGAATGGTTTATCCCAAATTATGCAATAGGATTGCCAAAATTAGCGATAGTGCTTGTGCTGTGGATGTTTGCAAAAAATTTTAGGTTAACCCAAAGGTTAATCGATGATTATTTGTAAATGTCCACAGTGCAATGACTTTTGCTAGTTTGGTGATTTCTATTGCATATTTTGGGTTTATGTATTGTAGCGAAGTTTATAATATATTTTTAGATAATTTATTTAATAATCAATATGAATAGTAGCACGTTTTTCAGCGATATCAAGTTCATGTTCTTTGATTTTACGAGACTCATTTTTCATATTTTTTACTAAATCTTTTAATTCATCTATATCTTTATACATTTTTTCTTTTTCAAATGCACTATAAAAACAACTATTCATTGCTTCTTTTTTATTTTTAATGGCTATTTCAAGGTATTTTGCAGCTATATCTAAATTTTTCGTTGCCATACCCATTTGCTCGTATTTGGCAGATTTTATTTTAGTATCATCACAATTATCTGCATAAAGTATTCCCAAGACAAAGAAGCTTACTAATAATATTTTCATTTTATTCCTTAGTGTTTATTACAATTGAACCCTCTGATTAACCTAAACATTCACAATGGGTTTTACAAATGTAAGATTGTGCAAAAGATTTATAAGTCCTAGCCATAGCTAAGACGCCTTAAATATTTTGTGCAAGATTGCGTTTGCAAAGCCCACCCTTCGGGCATCACTAGCTTTAGCCTATGTGTTGTTACTCTTTCTTACCTTAGCTACGGCTAGGGTTTCAAAAGAGTGCCTAGCCTAGACGAAAGCTAGTGATGTTGTGAACGTCTAGCTTAATCAGAGGGTTCAATTATAAATATATCAAAACAAACTTACTCTACTATTAATTAGAGCATTAAATTCAATCATCTATTTTATCCTAAGACAATAGATTTAAGTATAAAATAATATAATTAAAATTAATTTATAAAGGTTATTGCATGACAAACATCAAAAGAAGTATTTTACTCGTAACATTATCTACTTATATCTTAGCCCAAGAATCACCAAAAACATATATTCCTATCATCACTGATGACATTATGAGTTTTACTGTTATAGATAATGGAGAAGATTTATATGAAGCTAGTTTTACCCATAATGATGATATTGTTATTATTCATAAAAGTACAGGATTAATGTGGGTAAATGAACCAGATATTAGTAAAGGAAAGTGTGCAAAAGTACATACAGAAACATATCAATCTGATTTTGCTAGTGCAAAAGGATTTTGTAAAAGTATGCAGTTTGGATCCTTTGCAGGATTTTCTAACTGGAGGACACCCACCAGTAGTGAGTTAAAAACATTTATTTTAGCAACTAAAAGTATGGATGTGAATTACGATGCACACTGTAAAAAATTGTTAGCTTTAAAAAATAATCATACTGATGAAACCAGTGATAATAGTTTTACTACAATAACAACACGATTCAGTCCTGTAAGAGCTCAAGATGCACACAATCTAAAACCAAATTTTGGTCTTAGATGTGTACGAACAATAGAATAATAAAAGATTAATCTAAATTCAAATCCGAATTTTCAAGACGACGTTGCAGCTTCATTTTTTGCTTGGCAACTTCCCTCATATCTGCATGAGAATCACTTTCATCGACTATCTCTACACCCAATATGGTCTCAACACAGTCTTCAAGTGTGACAATACCCTCTGTTTGATCATATGAGTCCTGTACCAAGAACATATGCTCTTTCTTTTTGATAAACAAATCCAATGCCATAGAGACAGGAATATTTTCATTGATTTTATAAATATCTTTTTTGATACTATTAAGTGTAACAGAATCATCTTCTAGCGCTTGCTTAAATAGTTTTTTTGTCATGACCATACCTGTAATAGTCTCAATACTCTTATCAAAAACAGGTACTCTAGAAAATTTAAATATTGCTGGTTCCTGCTCCACTATTTCTTTAATTGTTCTGTTGCCTTCAAGTGCAAAAACCACTGTACGGGGTGTCAGTATCTCTTCTATTTTAATGCTATCTAGCATCAAAATATTTTCTATTACATCTGATTCTTGCTCATCAAGTACACCTTCATCTTCACTCATGAGTGTCGATTCTATAAGCTCTTCACGCGTAAGACTCATGCCTTCATCATCTTTTTTAATACGGTTTGTGACAAACAATGTCATCAAAATAATAGGATAAGTTATCCAGATAAAAAAACGTATCACATAGGCTGATATAGGTGCAATCTGCTTCCAATATGTTGCACCTATTGTTTTAGGAATAATCTCGGCAAAAAAGAGTATGGCAAAAGTTAATACAATAGAAACCCAAAATACTGCTCCATTCCCAAAGACATGTTCTGCTTGTGCCCCAACAGCCGCTGCACCTAAAGTATTGGCAATCGTATTTAAAATAAGAATTGAAGCAATAGATTTATGAATATTGGTCTTATGTGATTTTAAAAGTTGTCCTACTTTTGGTTTTTCTTTTTCTAAAACTGAAATATAAGGCATATTTACAGAAAGGAGAACAGATTCCAAAACGGAACAAATAAATGAAATAATCACAGCGCTAAAAAAATATAAAAGTAACAAGTCCATTTGACTAAAAAAATCCTTATAATAAAATGAGGGTAGCTAACCCTAAAAAACTAAAAAAACCGACCACGTCGGTCACTGTTGTAAGTATCACTGTACTTCCAATTGCAGGATCTACATCAAGCTTTTTAAGAAGCAGTGGCACCATTGATCCAAAGAACCCTGCTGAGAGTAAATTGATAATCATAGAAAGTGCTATCACAATACCCAGCATTCCCTTATCAAACCATATAGAGGCAATTACGCCCATGATTATAGCAAAAAAAAGACCATTTACAAGAGAGAGTAATACTTCTTTCTTTATGGTACGGAAGGCATCATGTTTAGCAATGTCTCCAAGTGCTAATTGACGGACAACAACCGTAAGACTCTGCGTCCCAGCATTGCCACCCATCGATGCAACAATAGGCATAAGTATAGCTAGTGCTACGATACTCTGCAAGGTCTCTTCAAAAAGCCCTATGACCAAAGAAGCAGCTATAGCAGTGATAAGATTAATTGAAAGCCATATAGCCCGTGCCTTACCTGCTTTAAAAATATCTTCATCTTCTTCTGCATCATCATTTACACCTGCTAGATGATACATCTGGTCTGTAGCTTGCTCATTAATAATATCATATATATCATCAGAAGTAATACGACCAAGCAAAACCCCTTCATTATCTACTACTGGCATAGAATTCAAGTCGTACTCTTGAAACTTTTGCACCACATCTGCAATATCATCATGATCTGTTGCAGTAACAGGTTTAAATTTTTCAGGAGTATCTTCAATGTTTTCTTTGAGTGTTTTACTAAAATCAAAAACAAGAAGATTGTCTAGTCCTACCCCGTACCGCAATTTTTTATCTTTATCCGTAACAAAAAGATAATTGACATTTTCAAGTTCATCTTGCCTTCTAAGCTGTGCAAAATCTTTAATAACATCATGTACATTTTGTTCAAGTCCTGCAGTATAAACCTCTATCTGCATATAGGCACCAGCTTCATCCTCTTCATATTGTTTGAGCTGTAAAATGTCTGCTTGGTCTTCTACATCTAGCTCTTCAAAGACCTCTTTGGCTTTCTCTTCATCGCGTTCTTCTAGCTCTTGGATAAAGTCAGTTTGATCATCTGACTCAAGTTCTGTAAGCGATTCTGCAATCTCTTGAGCTGTAAATGATTCTAGAACATCTTCAAAGTATCTATCTGGAAGTTCCAGTGCAACATCTGCAATAAGTTCTTTCGGAATAGACTGCACAGCTTCCGAAAAACTTTTATCATCTAAATCTTTTAAAAGGTTGGCTATTTCTGAGGGGTGCAGTTCATCATGAGGATGTTCTGTTAAATATTGTGTAAGTTTATCCATCTTATAGCTCCTAAATAAAGTTTTTTATGTCGGAATTATACTTGATTAATGATTAAAGGTGTTGAAAGGGATAAGAGATCAGTGGAGAGCTAATCTCTCCAAGATTTTATTTTGTTTCAATATCACACTTTTTTGTAATGATACAAAGTGGACAAAAATTTGCAAGCCCTGCTATAAGTGGTATTGCACCAAGGTAAAACCATTGATTTTCACTATAAACTCCATAACCAATCAATGCTGATCCAAGTACGATTCTAAATGGTCTACAGAATGATCTAATTTTGTTTACATTCATACTGTTTCCTTTAATATATTAAATTTGTGGCAGTATACATAAATATTGATTAAAAAGGAGAAATCACTCTTAATAAATAGTAAAAGTGATTTGTATACTTAGAGCTGTGGTCCAGCAGAAGCATAGTCAAACTCTCCACCGTTATCATCATAACGATGGAAATTTTCTTTAAACATGCCTGCAAGTTTTTTAAGCATTTCATCGTACTCATCTTTATTCTCCCACGTTTCTCTTGGGTTAAGTACAGCATTGTCTTTGATTCCTACAAGTGTTTTAGGAATTTGCAGGTTAAAAAGTGGTAATGTATCAAAGGCAGCATCATTGATTGAACCATTTAAAATACCATCAATACATGCTCTTGTATCTTTTATACTCATACGTTTACCTGTACCATAAGGTCCTCCTGTCCAACCTGTGTTTACTAGATATACATTTACGCCATGTTTATCTATCTTCTCACCAAGTAATTTTGCATATTTTGTTGGGTGCAATGGCAAAAATGCTTCACCAAAACAAGCTGAAAAAGTAGCCACAGGCTCAGTAATACCACGTTCTGTACCTGCTACTTTGGCGGTATATCCAGAAAGGAAATAATACATTGCCTGTTCTTTAGTCAGCTTAGATACGGGAGGTAAAACACCAAACGCATCAGCCGAAAGAAAAATAATGTTATTTGGATGTCCTGCTTGTAGGTCTTTTTTATGGTTTTCAATATGCTCTATAGGATATGACACACGTGTGTTTTCTGTTTTGCTGCCATCGGTATAATCTACTTTACCTGTAGCATCTGAAACCACATTTTCCAAAAGAGCATCTTTCACAATAGCACCAAAAATTTCAGGTTCTGATTTTGCATCAAGATTAATCACTTTTGCATAACATCCACCCTCAAAATTAAAGACCCCATGATCATCCCAACCATGTTCATCATCACCAATAAGTGCTCTTTTAGGATCGGTAGAGAGTGTAGTTTTTCCTGTACCAGAAAGTCCAAAGAAAAGACATACATCATCCTCCTCACCTACATTCGCAGAACAGTGCATAGAGAGTTTTCCCTCCAATGGCAACCAATAGTTCATCATAGAGAAAATACCTTTTTTCATTTCCCCACCATACCAAGTACCACCAATGATAGAAATATTATCTTCTATGTTAAATACAACGTATACATCAGAATTTAATCCATGTTCTTTATATTTTTCATCTACAGTTTTACATGCATTATAGACAGTAAAATCTGGTTCAAAGTTTTTTAACTCTTCTTCTGTAGGACGTATAAACATATTTTTTACAAAGTGCGCTTGCCATGCCACTTCAGAAATAAAACGTATAGATCGTTTAGACGATGCAGATGCACCTGCATAGACATCTGTCACATAGATATTTTTTCCAGAAAGTTGTGTTAAAGTAATATCTAAAAGTTCTTCATAGATTACTTTGTCAATTTTTCTGTTCACATCACCCCAGGCAATATGTTCATTTGAAGGTGCTTGGTCAACAAAATATTTATCTTTAGGACTACGTCCTGTGAAGATACCTGTATCACACATAGCTGTGCCTGATGTAGAAATTTTACACTCTCCACTATTTACTTCATGCGCTTGTAACTCATCATAACTTAGATTGTAATACACTTCTTTTATGTCTTTTAAACCTAATTTATCAAGTCCATTGGGCGTTCTGGTACTCATGGTATCCTCTTTATTCATTAAAATTAAATGCTATGTAAAGCATAAATCAAAAAACATTTGTTTTTTGATTTATACCCTAAAAAACATAAAAAAAGGAAATGAATTATCACTTCCTTTAACATACTACTTAAAAATAGAAAGTAACACACCTGCTGCAACCGCAGAACCAATAACACCAGCCACGTTAGGTCCCATCGCATGCATAAGCAAGATATTACCTGGTTTTTCTTCAGATCCAACTTTAGAGGCAACTCTCGCTGCCATTGGTACAGCAGAAACACCTGCAGCACCAATAAGCGGATTAATAGGTTCTTTCGAAAATTTATTCATAAGTTTTGCCATAAGTACTCCTGCTGCAGTACCTGCAGCAAAAGCAAGTAACCCAATAACCATAATACCTAAGGTTTCAGCAACGAGGAACTTATCTGCTTGTAGTGTCATACCCACACCAAAGCCTAAGAAAATAGTGACAATGTTAATCAATGAATTTTGCATTTCATTAGAAAGTCTATCAACCACACCTGACTCTTTTGCAAAGTTACCAAAAGCAAACGAACCCATAAGAGGTGCAGCATCTGGAAGTACCAAAGCAATCATCATAATCACTACTACTGGGAAAATAAGCTTTTCTAACCTATTTACTTTTCTAGTTGTTTTCATGACAATTTGACGCTCTTCTTTTGTGGTGAGTGCTCTCATAATTGGTGGTTGTATGACTGGAACCAATGCCATATATGAGTATGCCGCAACAGCAATAGCCCCTAACATTTCAGGGGCAAGTGCAGAAGCAATAAAGATAGAAGTTGGCCCATCAGCACCACCAATAATAGAAATAGCTGAACACTGTCTAAGCGTAAAGTCTACCATGTTTGTGTACTGTGAAAGTGCTGCTGCACCTACCAATGAACCAAAAATACCAAACTGCGCAGCACCGCCAAGAAGTGCTGTTTTAGGGTTAGCAAGTAGTGGACCAAAGTCGGTCATCGCACCCACACCCATAAATATAAGTAGCGGGAAAAATTCATTGCGAATACCCATATCATAAATAATCCCTAGCATATGTCCAGGAGCTGCCATCTCTGCAATAGGTATATTGGCTAGTAATCCACCAAAAGCAATAGGCAAGAGAAGCAATGGCTCAAAACCTTTTCCTATAGCTAAGTAAAAAAGAACAAAAATAATAAGGAACATAATCACACGTCCCCAGCTCTGTGCAAAAGTAGAAACTTCTACACCATTACCATTTTTTAACCCTTCCACAGGATTAATAATTGCATCCAATCCTGTCGTATGAAAGAAAGAGACAATAAGTCCAGTAATACTTTTTTCTTTATAGGTTGCTTTTTCTTCTGCAATGAGTTCAGCTTGTGTTTTAAACTCAGTAGCACCTGCATGTTCATTGGCTGTTGCTACATTTGTAAAAAATGCAAAACTAAACAGCACTGAAAGTAAAAAATGTTTGAGCTTCATGCTTACTCCATTGTGGCTAAAAGTTGTGCATCTGCGACTGTATCATTTACATTGACATTAATAGAGGCAATTTTACCTGCTTGTGGTGCAGCAATATCAATCTCCATTTTCATCGCTTCAAGAATCATAATGATGTCACCTTCAGCTACCGTATCACCTGGGTTTTTAAGTATTTTCCATACGTTACCTGGTGTTTGAGAGTTGATTTCAATGCTTCCTGCACCAGAAGGCCCTGCTGGAGCTGCTACTGCCGCTGTTGTTGAAGGTGCTATTTGAATATCACCTTCACCTTCTGCTACTTGTACACTATATTGTTTACCATCTACTACTACTGTATAATTTCCTGCCATTTCACTATCTCCACTACAATTATTTTTACCTTTTCTCACCATGAGAGGGCCTTCACCCTTCAGGAACGCAATACCTTTTTGATCACAAGCACCTGCAATGAAAATATTTTCATCAGATGTTTCCAAACCTTCATCTTGCAATACTTTAGTCCAATGAGCAATAGATTTGGTTTTATCTCTATCTGCAATGTCTAATGGGTTTTCTGTTGTAGGATCAAGTTTAAGCTTCTGAGCTGCCAATTCCATAATTTCTTTATCTGCCTCTACAGGTGTTTTACCAAAGTAACCAAGTACCATACGTCCATATCCCGGAGCAATTTGCTTCCATGGTCCAAACATCACGTTTGCATAGGCTTGTTGCCAATAAAACTGAGATACAGGTGTCACAGATGTGCCATAGCCACCACGTTCAACTACTTCTTTCATCGCTGCGATAACTTCATCAAACTTTTCTAAATCTCCAGAGTCTCTCATCATCTGAGTATTTGCCGTCAATGCGCCACCTGGCATAGGCGAGAATGGTATAAGTGGAGAGACCTGTGTTGCTTCAGGTGGTATCATATATTCAGATAAACACTCTTTGAGTCGATCTTCATATTTAAGTACTTTATCTAGTTTCAAATCACCAAGATTATAGTTGGTTCCTTTTGTTGCATGAAGCATCGTTAAAATATCTGGCTGAGAAGTACCACCACTTACTGGTGATGCTGCCATATCAATACCATTAGCTCCTGCTTCAAGTGCTGCAAGATATGCTGCCACAGAAACACCAGCTGTTTCATGTGTATGTAATCTAAGATGGGTTGCATCACCTAAAAGTTTTCTAGCCATCGAAATCGTTTCATAAACTTTATGCGGATTGGCGGTACCAGAGGCATCTTTGAAACAAACACTGTCAAAATCTATACCTGAATCTAAAATATTTCTCAATGTCTTTTCATAAAAAGCAACATCATGGGCTCCTTTACATCCAGGAGGTAAATCCATCATAGTCACCACTACTTCATGACTTAAACCATGTTTTTTAATCATCTCAGCAGAGAATGCCAAATTGTTTACATCATTGAGAGCGTCAAAGTTACGTACGGTTGTTGTCCCATGCTTTGCAAACATTTTTGCAAAAAGCTCAATCATCTCACGGCTTCCTGTGTCTAACATAACGGTATTAATACCACGTGAAAGTACTTGAAGATTTGCTTCTTTTCCTACAATTTCTCTAAATCCATCCATCATATCAAATGCATTTTCCTGTAAGTAAAAGAAAAGTGATTGGAATCTTGCTCCACCACCAAATTCAAAGTGATTAATCCCTGCATTTTTCGCTGCTTCTACTGCAGGGAAAAAATCCTCCATAAGGACACGACCACCAAAAACAGATTGAAATCCGTCTCTAAATGTTGTATCCATTACATCAATGTATTTTTTAGCCATTTACAATTACCTTGTTTATTGATTTTTACGAAATTCGCTCACAGCTGCAATGATTGCAGCTACGTGATGTGCTTCTTGTGTAGTATTAGAAGAAGCTGGGGTTACTTCAGGTGCTTTTTCAGGAAAGTATTTATTGATAATCAATGCTTGGAGCTTGACTATTTGAACGAGTACCATCAGAAATACAAAAACAATTGCCATCCCTAGTACCATAAATTTTAGGCTTTCGCCTACCAAATCGATTTCCATATGTCCCACCTTTTCATAGAAGTTCTTATATAGTTTTGTATCTCAAATTTTAAAACAGTTTTGCTTGATAGAAGTTAAAAAAGAAGTATTATCTTCTTTTTCTTCTACGATTGTTATTTCGGGTAGCTTTTTTTTTCCCTGCATAGTTCTGCATCATCTCATCGACTGTTGCTTGATCAAAGCCAATTTGGGATCCTATATTATGTTCTTCTGCAAACATCATGTATGAAATTAGTTTTTCTACAAGCATTTTTTGATCCATGCCTGAAAGATATTCTAACATCTCATCAACATTTTTATGCATAGCCACATCTCTGACATATTCAGCAATATACTCTTTGCCTGAAGTATCAAGTCCATCACCTGATTGTAAGGTCGCCAGACGCATCTCTGCTCCCACCTCTTTTTGTATGCGTTGAAGTTCTCTAAACTCTTCTGTGGTTACCAAAGTAATCGCCTGACCACTCTTTCCTGCACGCCCTGTACGCCCGATACGGTGTACATAAGACTGTGGATCAAATGGTATATGAAAGTTGAATACATGTGTGACATCTTTCACATCTAGCCCACGTGCGGCTACATCTGTCGCTACCATAATTTTAGTCTCACCACGTCTGTAAGCTTTTATAACTGTTTCTCTGTCTCTTTGTTCTAGGTCACCATGCAATCCTGCGGCATTAAACCCAAGTGCTTGTAGGTGCTCTGTAATTCTATCTACTTCACGTTTCATACGACAAAATACAATACACTTGTTAGTATCTTCAGTCTCTAAAAGTTTTACCAAGGCTTCATCTCTTTGATTTTCGTTAATCATATAGTAACGTTGTTCGATGACATTGTTTGTCGTCTCTTCATCCCCAACTACTGAAAGAAATTTTGGTTCGTGTAGAATGTCATTTGCTAGTTCTTTAATAGGTTCTGGCATAGTTGCAGAGAAAAGAAGTGTTTGTCTATTCTGAGGAATATATTCAAAGATCTCTTTGATTTCATCCAAAAAACCCATATCGAGCATCTCATCTGCTTCATCTAGCACTACCATTTCCGGATTAAGCACATCAATCTTGCCTTTTTTGTACAG
Source organism: Sulfurovum sp. (assembly GCA_026985755.1). GTDB lineage: Bacteria > Campylobacterota > Campylobacteria > Campylobacterales > Sulfurovaceae > Sulfurovum. The sequence continues at coordinate 21,622 of JALSPX010000222.1, forward strand.
GTCTTTAAGTCTTCCAGGTGTGGCTACAACTATCTGTACACCTTTGTGTATGAGTGCTATTTGTCTACCATACCCTACACCACCATAGACTGTCAGCGTACGAATACCTGCAAAACGTCCTAGATGATAAAGCTCATCCGAAACCTGTGTTGCCAACTCTCTAGTAGGCGTAATAACCAAGGCACGCGTTATATCGCCATTGGCAAGTTTATCCATCATAGGCAGACCAAATGCTGCGGTCTTCCCTGTACCTGTATGGGCTTGTCCCACCAAGTCTGAACCAGAAGCTATAATGGGAATAGCTTGTTCTTGTATTGGGCTAGGCTCCCTAAACCCTGCTATTTTCACCCCTTTTGCGATATCACGGTGAAAATTAAACTCTGAAAATTTCATTTTTATCCTTCAAATAATGTCCAAACTCTTTTGAACTTAATGAAAGCTCTCGAAAGAGATTTTATAAATTCAATATCCGTAGGGGTCAACCCGTGTGTTGACCCTTGATTCAAGCCAATTAAGGGCAGACACATGGGTCTGCCCCTACGTCACCATCAATAAAAACACCCCAAAAACAATCCTATAGATACCAAAAGGTACAAAGGAAAACTTCTGAATAAAAACCAAAAACACTTTAACTGTAATGTATGCCACCACAAATGCTACTATAAAACCTATGATAAATGTAGACCAATTCGCCCCTGCAAATTCATGGTAGTGCTTCAGTAAATCATAACTTGATACTGCACCCATCACAGGGATAGCGAGTAAAAATGAAAAGTCTGAAGCGGTTTTTCTGTCAAGCCCTGCAAGCATCCCACCGATGATAGTAGCACCTGCTCTACTTGTACCAGGGATAAAGGAAAAGAGTTGTGCAAACCCTACCCACATCGCCTGCTTGTATGTGGTTTTTTCTACCTCTTTTACGTGATGTGGCTGTGCTTTATAAAAATACTCCACAATTAAAAAGATGATACCACCAACAATAAACATCCATGCCACCACTTCTACAGAAAAAAGTGCTTTGATTTGGTCTTTAAAAATAAACCCTACAATAGCCATAGGCATAAAGGCAGCCATGAGCTTCATCCATAAGTCTACTTTTTTAAAAGAGATTTTCTCTTTATAAATGAGTATCACAGCCAATATAGCTGCAAACTGAATGATGACTTCATAGGCTATCATCGCTGCATCTTGAGGAAGCCCCATAAATTCTGAAGCAACTATCATATGCCCTGTAGAAGAGATGGGCAAAAACTCTGTAACCCCCTCAATAATCCCTATTATTATTGATTGAAAAATATCCAAATTATTGCTTCTTTTTGTTTTTTTGTTTTTTTATTATAGGATGAAATGATGCACTCAAAGCAACAAAAAATAGCCAAGTAGCCCCACCAGTAAATTTAAATCCCTCTTCCACTATTTGTATATTTGAATAATCAAAAGGTAAATCATCTTGAATCAAATCGGTAAAAATAGAGGCTGCCAACAATGTACCTGCCAATAAAAAACCAAATCCATTGATTTCAATAATGATTTTATAGTGTCTTACCAATAGTGCAATTGCCAAAAAAGCATAGGTTCCATAACAAATATTTTGGTCTATGTAGCGATCATGTATCATAAAAAAATCATCAATTGCCAAAAGTAGAGAAAAGATACCTAGTAATAGCAGTAATTCTTTATGTTTCGTTTCTTTAGGAGATGAAACAGTAAAAAAACCAAAAAAAGCTATTGCAGCGGCAGATACCCACAACCATGTACCAATACTTGATAAAAATCCTAAAAAACTGGATTCATCCATTAGTTGAGCAAAATCTCTAATAATTTCCATCGTATGATATCCATTAGTATGCATGATATTAAATGCTATCGTATAAAAAATCAATCCTGGAATCGTTGCATAAAGAAGTACTCGTATCATTTTTTTAACATTAAAAATATTTTTTATATCATTAATCATCATTCTATATTTTTCCTTATATCATCGAGCTAAAATAACTCTCATCTTTAGAAAGCAATTCTCTTGGCGTGCCACTATCCACTACTTTACCATCTTCTAGTACATAGATAAACGCTGCACTTTTAATGGTGCTAAGCCTATGTGCTATGGTAATCACCGTCTTGTCAGCCAAGAAGTCATGTAGTGCTTCAAAGAGTTTAACCTCAGTATGCACATCCAACGCTGAAGTGGATTCGTCAAAAATAACCACTTTAGGGTCAGACAAAATCATTCTGGCGATGGCAACCCTTTGTCTCTGTCCTCCACTGAGTTTGATACCGTCTTTTCCGACAAGCGTATCAAGCCCTAAATCTAAACGTGCTATAACATCATCAAGTTGTGCTATGTGAAGTGCCTTTTGAATAACTTCTGGTGCATAAGATTTACCTAACGTTAGATTAAACAGCATTGTATCATTAAAAAGTTTAGGATGTTGCAAGATAAGATGAATATTTTCACGAATGGTAGAAAGTTTCAAGTTTTTGTTGGAAACACCCCCATAACGTATCTCTCCTTCATCTAAAGGATAAAAGCCCACAAGAATGTTAGAAAGTGTCGTCTTTCCGGAACCACTCGCCCCAACGATAGCTACTTTAGAACCTTGCTTTATTTCCATACTAATATTTTCTAATATATATTTGTCTTTTTGATAGGCGAAGGAAAGGTTATTAACCACTATATCTATAGCATGTTTGCCCATAAAGGGGTTCTGTGTTTCTTCAATCTGGGGTTCTTGTTCCATCTCATAAATGCTGTTTATTCGTTTACATGCAGCCTTAGCGGTAGAGAGCACATACTGAAAGTTTATGATGTCTTGAATAGGGTTGACCATCACCCAAAGGTAAGAGAACACCGCAAGCATCAGTCCTACAGAGAGGTCTGAGTATGCCACAGCCAAGATGCTTACTGCTCTGAAAATTTCATACCCGGCCAAGAAGACCAAGTAAGAGTACTTTAAAGCACGGTCACTTTTATAACCGTAGTTTATGGCATGGGTACGTAACGCTTCGGCTTTTATACGGCTCTGTTCAAAGAAGTACGCCTCTTTATTTGCTGCACGGATTTGATGAAAAAGTTCAAGTGTCTCTGTCAAAGCAGACTGAAACATCTCTACAGCTTTGTTCTCCTCTTTTTTCAACTCACCAATGTTTCGTGCCAATTTCACGGTAAAAAGTACCACAATAGGATTGGTAATCAAGATAAAAATTGCCAACTGCCAATGAATCCATAGTAATATAATAGCAGAGAAAAGCAATAAAAGCACAGCTACAATGAGTTTAGAGATAGTAGAACTCACAAAACCGTCTATAGTCTCCACATCTGTCACAAGCTTAGAGGTCACTGCCCCTACCCGCATCATCTCATACTCTTTAAGTGAAACACGTTGAAGATGATCTAATAAAGAGACTCGCATTTTGTAAGTAATATTTTTTGATATGGAAACAAATATTTTTGTCTGGAATATAGATAACAAGGTGCTTATAACACGAAGAACGAGTATCACCACCAATATAAAAAAGACATACCCTTTGGTATCAGAAGTAAAAATATTTTGACTTATCCATGTGATAAAACCATGCTCTTTACCTAAAAGGAGTTCATCTACCAAGATAGGAATAAACAGAGGAATGGCTACCACAAGTAATGTAGCTATAATCGCGATAACATTACCCAATAATACTTCCTGTCTATAGGTAAAAAGTTGTTTTACAATACCTTTAATTGTACAATGTTTTATCATCTTCATTAAACGATTTTCAATATCTCTCTTAAATCCTTCACATCTACACAATGCGTAGCAGCCTCTTTGAGTATTGGTTTGGCACAAAATGCCACACGTCTGTCTGCATGTGCAAACATACTCAAATCATTTGCACCATCTCCTACTACTAAAGTATTGCTTCTATCTATACCAAGCAGTGCTTGTAGACGTATAATCATGTCACCTTTTGCATCTGAGTACATCATCTCTCCCCCTACGGCACCTGTAAGTATGCCATTTTCATCTGCATGAAGAAAGTTAGAGAAATCTGCATCAATACCTAATTTTTGACATGCTGGCTTGGTGGCATCTCTGAATCCTCCAGAGAAACAAACGACTGTATAGCCTTTCTCTTTCAGCCCTGCTACGACTTCAACTGATCCTTTCATCATAGGAAGACTTGCACATATCTCTTCTACTTTTGAAGATGGTAATCCTTTTAATAGTGATACACGTTCAATCAGTGATGCATAGAAATCTAACTCCCCTGCCATCGCTCGTTCGGTAATTGCTTCTACTTCTTTTTTCAAGCCAAGCACCTCTGCAAAAAAATCGATGGTCTCACCATCCATAAGTGTGGAGTCAAAGTCAAAGACTGCTAATTTGGACATCATATACCTCTATGCAATATTTTGGTAGAATTATATCAAATAAAAAAGAAAAGAAGTATATGATGTTTGAAAAATTTTGTGATGTATTGTGCCTTGAAAAAGAATTTATCACCGTAGAGATAAATCCTCCACATGGAGCTTCGATAGATAGAATCATTGCTGACATACAAAAATATAACCTCCAAGATAAAGTCACAGGATTTTCATGTACTGACAACCCACTAGCAAAACTTAAAATGTCTGGTGTACTCTCTGCCATTAAAGTACAGCAAGCGTTTAATAAACCTGTCATTGCTACGATGAGTATGAGAGATAAAAATAAACTCTCTTTACAGTCTACGCTACTTGGGGCAAATGATTTTGATTTGCGTTGTATTTTGGCACTCACAGGTGATCCTGCAAAATTTTCTGACCAACCAGATGTCAAAGGTGTTTTAGAACGTGATTCCACATTACTCTTAAGTATTATTCACCATCTCAATAAAGGTGTTGACTACTCAAACAAAGAGCTACACCCTGCACCAAAACCTATCTATCCTTTTGCTGTAAGCAATGCCTATGCAAAAGATATGAATTCACTCAAGAAACGTATGATAAAAAAACTCAATTACGGTGCAAGAGCTATCATTACACAACCTGTGTATGATATAGAAAATGCAAAAGAGTTATTGGAACTCTTTGAAGAAGCAAAAAAAATAAGTATTCGTGACACAGCAAAAGAAGCACATTTGGTATTAGGACAATTTCCTATAGTATCTGCTAGAACCGCTAATTTTATAGATGATAAGGTACCGGGTATTAATGTGCCTAAAGATATCATTGATGAGATGAATCTTGCAGCCATGGATGGTGAGGAGAAAGAACGTCAGATAGGTTTTTACCTTTCAAAAGCTATCTTTGATGAAGTAATGCAAGCACATGGAAAAGTACATTTAATGACACACAATCGCTTTGATTTATGTGCAGAATTAATTGGTGAGTAATTTTATGAAATCACAAAACGAAGTGGCGGACAGTGAGGGATTCGAACCCTCGGTACCCGTGAAGGTACACACCCTTAGCAGGGGCGCGGATTAAACCAGCTCTCCCAACTGTCCATCTGTTTTGTGGGTGAGATTATAATTAATTTGTCTTAAACTAAAGCTTAAAAAGTAACTCTTTTGTGTATGATTAGAAAAAATTCAAAGGAACGACATCATGTTTCAAAAAATTGCCCCTCTCATTATACTACTTATGTTTGCAACAGGGATGTATTTTATGATGCAAGGCATGGACAATGCAGTCAATATGGCTAAGGGCACCTCTAAACCCAAAAAAGAGATTAAAAAGTAGCTATCACTTCTAAGATTTGCTCCACTTTGTCTCTTGGGTTTTTATCTTTATAGATAGGACGACCTACCACAGGGTAGTCTACGCCTTCTTCACTAGCCAACTCCAAGGTTGCTACACGTTGTTGGTCGCCTGCATTTTCACCAAAAGGGCGTATGCCAGGGCAGAGTGTCAAGAAGTCATTTGAAGTAGCATTTTTAATCGCCCTGCTTTCAAAGGTAGAACAGACCACACCATCTAAGCCATTTTCATAGGCCATTTTTGCAAACTGTTCTGCTTTTTCATCGATGCTTTTTTCATACACGGCTTGAAAATTGGCTTCATCAAAAGAAGTGAGCGCCGTGACAGCCAGTACCAAAGGACGCTTTTCATAGCTGCTAAGTCTATCCATCACTGTTTTCATAGCCACTGAACCTGCACTGGCATGGATGTTAAACATATTAACACCCAACTTAGCTATCTCCTCAGCAGCGTCTGCCATGGTGTTGGGAATGTCATAGAGTTTGAGGTCTAAAAATATTTTAAAATCAGGGTTTATCTTTTTGAGTGCCTCTATAAATGGCTTACCATCACGTATGTAGGCACGAAATCCTACTTTCATCCAGACATCATAGCCTTTGAGTAACTCAGCTAAGGCTAAATTCTCTTTATCAGATGGTAAATCTAGTGCAACACATAATTCCATGGTAAGACCCCTTGTTTTGGAAGTGATGACTTCAGTCTCACATAAAGTTTTTTAGCACAGAAGAATCTCACTTCCTACCCAACTCCATAGTGGGAGTGAACTCTCCACTTCCTTTATAATTATATTGGTATAATTATACTTTAAATTAACTAATTAAGGACTAAACACTATGTTTGGAAAAGACTCAAAAAGATACGACATACCTCAAGAAGAGATGGAAACATACCAATACGCTAAATTTAACACCTCAAAAGGTACCATTTGGGCAAAACTTTACCCCGATGAAGCACCTAATACTGTAGCAAACTTTGCACACTTGGCAAAAGAAGGGTTTTACAATGGATTAAAGTTTCATAGAGTTATCCCTGGATTTATGGCACAAGCTGGTTGCCCACACTCTAAAGACAATCCAGCTATGGCAGGCACAGGTGGACCAGGCTGGCAAATAGACTGTGAAACTGACACAAGTACCCAACCACACAGACGTGGTACACTCTCTATGGCACACGCAGGACCAAACACAGGTGGAAGCCAGTTCTTCATCACGTTTGTGCCTACACCGCACTTAGATGGTGTACACACAGTATTTGGTGCTATCGAAGAAGATGACACAGACTCTTTCATGGTACTTGACAACATTGAGCAAGATGATACGATAGAATCTATTGAAGTTGTAGCTTCAAAATAATCTATTAACCGTAGGTCGGGTTGCCCTCATCCCGACATGTATTTGTATAAAATAATATTCACCATTGTTTGAATATTTGTCGTATAGAGGAATAGAGGGGTCTGGTGATTTGTGATTTGTTGCAACGCAATGAATCATGAATCACCTGACCCTCGGTAAAATCAAAGGAAAACCATGTTCGGATTCTATCGTGTCGCAGCAGCCGTCAACAAAACCACTGTAGGTAACCCTGCTAAAAATGCTGAAGAAATTTTAACCCTCATACGTGAAGCACATGCCAAAGAGGTTTCTGTCATTGTATTTCCAGAGCTTACCCTCACGGGATACACTGCCAGTGACCTTTTGATGAACCAAACACTCATCATCAATCAAAATGAATCTTTTGAATATATATTAAAAAATATAGAAAATATCAATACCATTGCCATCATAGGGCTAGCCATCTTTGAAGCCGATAG
>JALSPX010000223.1 GCA_026985755.1 Sulfurovum sp.
ACACTCTTTAGTCTCTGTTTTTTCACACAAATCATCATAGACCTCAAAAGTATGTGTTGCATGCGAAAAAGAAAAGAGCATAAGTGTAGTGAGTAAAAGTTTCATGAGCATAATCTCCAGTAATGTATATGAATGCAGGAAGTTTACAATTTAACCATTAATCAGCTGTTAATATATTCTTAATATTTACTGAAATTTAAGTTAAATAACACAAGAGGAAAGAAGCCCAATAAGTCCACCAAAAACACCTCCCCACACAACCAGCCAACCCAAATGCTCTTTAATCAATTCTTGCACTAATACTTTAACCATCTGTGGTGTAAGTTCATCTAAACGTTTCGTAATAAGTGTTTCAACAGACGCTATCATGTCTTCAGAGAGGGCTGAGTGTTGTATATGGTGGTCTAGCTGTGCTTTAAAAGTATCGGAAGATACGATGCTTGAGACGGCTGACTTTAACTTACGTCCAAAAGGTTCACGCAAGCCCTCTAGCGCTTCTTCTCCCCCAAACATCTGTATGGCTCCACCAAACTTAGACTCCATCACCGTCTTAGATAAAGCATCAAACGCAGGCGAAAAGTCTGCACTTTCTACCAAAGGAGCTAAGTCTATTTTCTGTTCTTCTTGCGCGAAAAATTTACCTAGCTGTTCTTTGGTAAAAAACTGTTTCATAATCATGGTACGTATGGAGGCTTTAAAGGTCTCAAAGTTCTTCTCTATCACCCCCGAACCATACAAAAACGGCACACGCTCAAAAAGCATATGGATAGCCAACTGATTGGTAATCGCTCCAGAGAGTGCAAAGAGCCCTGTCAAAAACAGTGCTTGTCTATATGCTTCGGGAAGCAAGAAAGAACCAACTATCAAGAGTATTGAAACACTATCAGTAATAAATGATTTAGACATCGATAAGCAACCTTTTTAATGCATTTACAGATTTTATGGCATTGGTATGTTCTGTAAAACCCCAATCAACCATAATATAAGGAATCCCTGCCCTCTTGCTTGCTTCTTCATCCCGTGGGCCGTCACCTATAAATAAGCTATGTTCTTTGTTGTGATTCAATGCATCAAGAAGTTTATATAACATATCAGGATGGGGTTTGCCATTTGGTACGTCATCATAACATGCAATACCATCAAATAATTCATATATTTTTAAATGCGTGAGTGATTCTATGGTAGAGCTTCTATAAGCATTGGTAGCAACTGCCAATAGATTCCCTTGCTCTTTGAGGGATATAAGCATCTCATGAATACCCTCATAAAGTTCTAGTTCTGTATCATGATTTTTGGTATAATACTCTGCAAACCACTTTTCATGATCTGCATCAAACACTTTAGCATGGTAAAATTTTTCTGCAGGGTTAATGCTAGGGTCATTAACTAGTCTAAGTATATGCTCAGATTGCATAGGTTCAAAACCTAGATTTTTACGTACATAATTGATAGCATTGGCTATCGTGATAGAAGAATTTACCAATGTACCATCCATGTCAAAGATGATAAGCTTTTGGCTCATTGTTTACGCTCCGGGTTTCGCTGATTGACCTTTAGATAAATAGAAAGTGCGATAATCAAGACCGATATACCACCCAACAAATAAACAGAATAGAGCAACTTTCCCGTATCTGTCAATGCAAACTTAAAGACAAGCATCATCGTCTCAATAGAGAGTGCAATAATAATAGAACCCAAAAAGCGTACCATCGTATGGTGACTCTCATCATTGCTGTTTTTACGTTTGTCTTTACCTAACACTTCCTCCTCAAATATTGCTTTTACCAAATCAACAATTGCCAATGCAAGCGTAAGCAAAATTGTAGACTTAAATATCTGATTAATATCAATGCTCGATAAATCCATACCAAAATGTAAAAAACTACCCATTCCCTTGATAAACAGAAGTATAGCTACACCAAAAAGTGCTATAGAAAAAAGGGTATATACCCATTTACTCATCATACCAAAAGTAGAATCCACAGAAGAGGGGTCAATCATTTTGAGGATATTTTTAAGAGAGATATCCACACAAATAATAAATAAAAGTTCACCTTTTTCATCATAAATAGGGAATGTTGCAGTTACTACCAACTCATTACTTATGAGTGAAGGATAAGGGTCGGTTAATATACATCTGTGCTCTTTGAGTGTTTTATAGTAATAGGCTCTATCACGCTTATCAGAACCTTTTCCTCTAGCATTTAATTTTTGATTATCAGAAATACAATCTGTTATTTGTATACCATTTTTATCAAGTACATAGATGACTTCACTCTGGGGAATAGTACGCTTAAGGGTATGTAGTTTCTTTAAAACGTAATCTATGCTTCCCTCTTGCATACTTTGTGAAATATTTCGACTAAGTATATAACACAAGTAAGCTCTTGCCTTTGTGCGTATCTGTGCATATTCTTGTATTTCTTTTATTTGCATATTTTCTCCTTCTTACAGTACTTTACCCAAAATATCTCCAAAAGATACCTTTTGATTGATAGCCACTTCTGGTAAAATACTTCCTTTTTGTGAAAATGTCAAGAGCGTAGAACCCATTTCAAACCATCCGAACAATGCACCTCTTTCTATAGTTAGGTTTTCATAGGTATAGTGTTTTGGTGCGCGTATCTCAGAGTTCGTGCGAATACTCTCCTCAAAGGTAAGTACCATCTTCCCCACATTAAGTGCACCCACCAAAACTAAAACTTGTGCTTTTCCTTTTTCATCTTCACATTCGATAATGACACGCTCATTTTCTATAAATAGATCTGGCATATTACGCAATAACGGGAAATTTACAGGATAGAGTTTTCCAGGAATGTGTGTAAGACTTAATACCTTCAACGTCATAGGCATGTGATAGCGGTGGTAATCTTTTGGTGAGAGGTAAAAGTTTATAAACTCACCCCCTTCTACTTTTTTGCTCAATCCTGAATGAGATTCGCCAAAAAGTCTGTCTATATCATATGACATTCCTTTTATTTGGTATGCCCTGCCTTCTGTAATTGTCCCTGCATCTGTAATCAATGCATCTACACCTGAGATAAGTACTGACTTCTCTTTAGGTAACGGGGGAGGTGTTTCAAAGGCTCTAGTAAAAAGCTTGTTAAGTGTGGGATACGCACTGGGTTCTTTAAAGGATGACATATCCAAACCCATAAGTTTTACATAACTTTTATTAATAAAATGTTGAATACTTGGAGCAAATGCTTTAGATGCGAATTTACCAAAAATATTGGATATCACGGATGTAAAATGTTTAGACATACTTCATTTTCCTGCGTTAAAATTATTTGTATTATATCAGAAATAGGATATTATCTTTTAACACATAAGAGGAAAAGCGATTATGGCAAAATATATACTATTTGACACGGAAACAACAGGCAACCAAGAAAATGACCGTATTATCCAAATTGGTGCAATGATTGTACACTCTAGGGATGAGGTGGATGTTTATAACGAATTATGTAGTAGCGAAGTACCCATTAGTATAGAGGCGATGGAAGTACACAATATCACCCCTGATGTCATAGAAAACCAACCACCTTACCATGAACTTGACTTCACTAAGAAACTAGAAGCCTATAACCAAGAAGATAACTACCTCATCGCACATAATATAAACTTTGATTTATCCATGTTAGAAAAAGAGGGATTTGACAATCACTATACCCTTATCGATACCTTGCGTTGTGCCAAACACCTCTTAAGCGACAGTCCATACCATAGATTACAATACTTACGCTACTCTATGGAACTTTATAAAGAGGAAGGAGCAGAAGCTGCCAAACATAACATTACTATAAAAGCACATGATGCAATAGGGGATGTACTGGTGATGAAACTTTTGCTTTCAAGGCTTGTTCTCTTAGCCAAAGAGCAATTTCCTGGAGAAAATCCTATGCATACTTTGACAAAACTGACACAAACACCTGTCCTGATAAAAACATTTAATTTTGGTAAATATAAAGGCAAAGAAATAACAGAAGTTGTCGATGAAGATAGAGGGTATCTGCAATGGATGCAAAAAAATATAGATTTAGATGAAGATATGGCATTTACACTTGACTATTATTTGGGGTAATTTTCAGCAAAATACCCTATAATACCATCAATATTTAACAATTTTGGAGACATTCAATGCTAAGATTTGCCCCATCACCTACGGGTGATATGCACATAGATAGCCTACGTGTAGCCATTATTAACTATCTTGTTGCAAAACAGCAAAAACAAAATTTTCTTATTCGCATCGATGATACAGACAAAGAGAATACAATAGAGGGTAAAGATACCCAAATCATGCAAATTTTAGAGAAATTTGCACTGCTTCATGATTCTGTCTTTCATCAAAGTGAACATCTACATATGCACCAAACAATGGCCATTAGACTCTTAGAACAAGACAAAGCCTTTGTTTGCACCTGTACACAAGAAACAATAGAAGCAGAAAAAAGTGTTGCTATCGCCAACAATACGAGCTATCATTATTCAGGAAAATGTGAAAACAAAGACAAAGCAGAACACTTCAAACTCAAACAATCAGGCAAACCTTTTGTACTGCGTATTAAAAAACCAAAACACAATATCATCTATGATGATATCATCAAAGAGACTATCACCGTCACCCCTGATACTATAGATGCCTTTGTTATCTTAAATGCAGATGGTACACCTACATCTAACTTTGCCTCTGCGTGTGATGATATCCTCTCTGGTGTGAGTACCATCATTCAAAATGAAAAATCTCTCTTAGATACCGCAAAACAGATACATATTCAAAAACAGTTAGGTTATGATACTAAAGTAGACTATGCTCACTTACCTTCTCTATTCCATAGCAAAGATAAAGATATCGATGAAACCTCAATCAAATCCTTGTTTGAACAAGGATTCATTCCTGATGCAATCATCAACTATCTCATATTCATAAGTAATCCTCATGCACCCAAAAAAATATTTACCCTTCCTGAAGCTATAAAATGGTTTAAGCTAGAAGATGTACCCAATACGCATATCAAATTTGATATGGATTTACTACGTTTGCTTAATAAAAAACATCTCGAAAATATGGATGACAAAGAAATCTCTTCTTTATTTGGTTTCGCTGATGCAGAGGTAGGAAAATTGGCCAAACTCTATTTAAGTGAAGCAAGTACCATCAATGAACTTGCTCTTAAAATACGTCCTATCTTTGCACCAAAAGTCTACAAAGGAGAGTGGGGAAAAGAGATAAAACTCATAAAAGAGATTATTGCCGATGCCCCAATGATACAGGGGTATGATAATTTCAAAAGCTACATTATCCAAAAGTCAGGACTTGATGAAAATAACATTATGACTCCTTTACGTATTTTACTGACAGGTACGCAATATGGTCCTGAACTTTCGGATATTTACCCACTCATTAAATCATATATAACGGAGATTGCCTCATGAATGCTTTACTTTATGCCCTCGTACAAACCCTACACACAGTGATAAACCTGTATATCTGGATTATTATTATCTCTGCATTACTTAGTTTTGTAAGACCTGACCCTTATAATCCAATCGTGCAAGTTTTACATAGATTGACTGAACCTGTACTTCACTTTATTAGACAAAAACTCCCTTTTGTACTCTTTTCAGGTATTGACCTCTCTCCCCTTGTTGCTATATTAGGACTTCAGCTACTGGATAATTTTATGACAAGAGCATTGTTAGGATAACATGAAGATAAAAAAGATTATCATACTCATAGGATTTGTCTTAGTCTCGTCAGGTATGTTAGATGCAAAAATGCTAACGTATGAACAGATACATGCCATGCCAAGTAGTATAGAAAAAAATTACTTTATTTGGCGTTTTTTATCGCAATCTTCAACCAAAATTTCTGAAGCAAAGCAAATTATCTATGAAGTGAGTCGCCTAAACAAAAAACTGCGTGTAGCGTATAAAGAAAAAACAGGGGAAAGAGCACCCAATATCATAACCAAAATACGTCCTACCCCTGATCATATATGGAAAGGACGAAGTCGGGGTAACAAATATTTCAAAAAGGGTCTTGCTGCATTAAAAAAGGGAGAAACCCAAGAAGCAGCAAGCTATTTTGATATTGCTCGTAAAAGCTATACAAAACAGTACCAAATTGATAAATCACTCTTTTGGCTCTATTTGAGTACCAAAAACAAGATTTATCTTAAATATTTACAAAAAAGTTATAGCCCAAACATCTATTCTCTACTAGCAGCAGACACTATGAATGCTCCTTATCCCAAAACTATTACAGCACAATTTAGAAAAAAACATAAAAAAAACTTTAATATACAAGACCCAATCTCTTGGGCAAAAATAAAAATAGAGATGGATCACAGCAGTAACAAAATGCTTGATCAACTTGCAGAAAAATATGCTTCTCAAGACTGTATCAGTATCTATACTTTCATTAAAGCACAAGCCTCTGCTTATACACAATCTTACTTTCCTATGCCCTATCGTGATACAATGAAACACTTTTCTCCTCAACGTCAAGCCCTTATTTACTCTATTGCTCGTCAAGAGAGTCGTTTTGTGCCTGCCTCAGTATCTCCTTCATTTGCATTGGGAATGATGCAGTTTATGCCTTTTCTCATAGAACATATAGCAAAGAAAAAAGGCTATACAATGGATTTGGATGAGATGTTTAATCCTCTCAGATCCATAGAGTTTGCAGATTATCATCTAACATATTTGAACAAATACCTACATCATCCTCTCTTTGTAGCTTATGCCTACAATGCAGGTATAGGCTTCACTAGAAAATATTTGAGAGATAAAAAACATTTTAGAGCTGGACCATATGAACCATATATGAGTATTGAAACGATGAAAAATGTAGAAGCCAGAGAGTATGGTAAAAAGGTTTTGGCCAATTATGTTATCTACTTAAATAAACTTGGTGTCCCCACTAGAATCACACCTCTTATAAAAATCCTGGCAAACCCATCAAAAACAGATTGCTTTCGAAAATAAATTTAGAGGTGGCGTTTATATAGAGTCTCCTGTCAATACATATTTTGCAACTTTAGAAAAGATTGCACTACCCTTTCCAAATTGTTTACTTTTGAACTGAAGTACAAGTTGTTTACTATTTACATGCTTGAAAGTTACAAGTGCATATGTACTCCACTCTGTTACAAAAGAGAGTTTTTTTAATCTACTATCATCTGCTGCTATTTTTTCTATGCGGAGTGGCTTTTTACCATTTAATGTAAGTACAAATTCCTCATTCATAGTTTTATTACTCTCTTGTTTTTTTAGATCAGAATCTTTAAGAACACCCCATATATCACTCAGTGATGTTATCTCCTCACCTTCTAAGTATAGACCCACAATAAACTTTTCGTCGTCTTTGCTAATACTACTCTTCAATGTTGGTGTATAAAAATAGGTTGCAGTCAATACAGCTTTTGTTACGTTGTTCTCTGTTAACAAAATTTTTTCTGTATTTTGTAGTGTTTTATAATAGCTTTTTTTGGATACAAACTCTTTCATTAGTGCTTTCTTTTCCTTGGAAGAACACCCCACCATCAGGATTATCCCCAATACAACCAAAGTAAATTTCAGCACAATTGTCTCCTTAATATTTAAAAAGAGTTTAACATAGTTTCAATAAACATTTCAGTATAATTTCTTTAACTTTAATAAAAAGGTTTAGCGTGAAGAATAGCGTTGCTGTAGCATTTACTGGTCCTTCTGGAAGTGGTAAAACCTCTCTTATTGAAAAAATAGCTACCTTACTTATAAAAGAAAAAAAAGTTGCTATTATTAAAAATGATCCTAAAGATAAAGCCAACTTTGATGTAACAGGAAAAGATAGCCATATCTTTTTTCAAACAGGTGCTGAAGTAGTAGTCACTTCACCCACACGCACTACCTATTTCTCCCAAAGAGAAAAAACACTAGATGATATCATCCATATGGTGAAAGATTTTGATATCTTACTCGTAGAAGGGCTCAAAACCTTGCCTCTACCTCGTATTGCAATCTTTAGAAATCATATCGATGAACGTTATTTTGAGTATTCCGAAGCCATTGCTATAGATGAAAGTATTCAACTCTCAGACTATAACATACCAAAACACATCACCATATTAGACCTAAACAATACCTCTCAAATTATAGCGTGGATAGATACACACGCAAAATCTGTATAATCAAAGGAAACGTCATGAACACCATATTTAAAACCATAAAAACCATAGCACTAGAGATAGACCACGCTATCAAAACAGCTGATTTAGGATACTCCGATTCAGAAAACTCCTCTGGAGAGG
>JALSPX010000224.1 GCA_026985755.1 Sulfurovum sp.
CCACAAAATGAAAAAGGTAATGGAAGATAATTCTATTGCTTTTATTTGGAATGAATTTCTTGAATATCTTCATGGTACTTTAAGTTTAAGATTTTATTCAGAGTGTAGGAAGTGGAGAGTTTACTCCCACTTAAATTTTAGGTGAAAGTAAACTTTTCACTACCAAAAAACCCCTATAAAAAACCGATAATATTAATTCTTATTTAAAGTTGAATTACCGTGGAATATCTTGTCAATGCTGAAGTATGTTATAATATTACCGTACTTAGTAATAGATTTTAAAAGTAGGAGTGCATGAGATGAAAACTTTACAGATAGAAAATAAAGAGATAGAATCATTTATAAACAATCGTTATGGTGATGACATACAGAGCCTATGGCAGGATTTTAGCTCTTTTGTAAAGGTCTCTTTGTCTGATGACTATGCAAGTATTTCAAAAGAAGAAGCCAAACTCAGGGTAGCCAAAGCCATAGAAGAAGTGGAACTAGGCAATGCAGATATGCTCAGTCAAGAAGCGTATGACAAAGAGATGCATGCCTTTATGAAAACATTATAGAAGTATTTTTAATGAGAGTGGTTAGAAAAAGAGAATATCTACTTGAATTAAAAAATATACTTTCATACATAGCCCAGGATAGCCCAAATAGAGCTAGGGTATTTAAAAAACAACTCGACCTTAGAGTCGATGGGCTAGTACACTTTCCCTACAAATACAGACAATCCATCCACCATGATAATGTAACAGTAAGAGACCTGATATATAAAGGCTATACTATCGTTTATAGAGTAAATGAAATGCACAGTATGATAGAAGTTGTAGATATATTCAAGTATCAAGATAGATAAATGGTACCATGAACACCTCATTTCTCTCTCATTTTATTTCGATATAGTTTTACTATATTTCATAGAGTGAGAGCAGATGCAAAACTATCGTTTTTCTTTATCGTTTTTGATGACGGTATTTTTGTATGTGATGCTTGGCTGGATGCTTTTGGCTTTTTCTACTACGTTTGTAGCAGATGAACAGAAGCCTAAAGTCCAAAAGATAGCGCTAGCACTCTCTACTTTTGTGCCTGAAGTAACCCCTCCTGTAGAAGAACCCATCCCAGAGAAGCCCGAACCCGAACCAGTCGTAGAAGAGGTAGTAGCGCCTGTAGAAACAGCACAGACTAAAGTAGAGCCAAAGCCTGAGCCTATTCCCGAGCCCATCATAGAAAAGCCTCTACCTAAACCTATTGTTAAAAAACAGATACCTAAAAAGAAGCGTATAGAAAAACGTATTGTCAAGAAAAAAGTCACGCATAAAAAACCAAAAACCAAAAAACATCATCAAAAACGTAAACATACCACAGGCAAAAGAAGCAGCAAAAAACATACAGCACAGGCAAGCCCTGCCAAAAAGAGTGCCTTTTTAGGTGCGATTAGAGCCAAGATCAACAAAAATAAAACCTACCCACGCATCGCCCAAAGACGTGGTATGCAAGGGGTAGTCAAAGCGAGGTTTACGATTTTTGCCAATGGTAAGGTAGGCAATATCACACTAAGTGGTAAAAAAGTATTTTACAAATCTGTACGCAAAGCGATACAGAGTGCTTTTCCTATCTCTGTTAAAAATGCACCGCTGTCACTGCCAACGACTGTCAATGTAACATTGAGGTATCAGATGAGATAGTTCTGTAGGCGATTTAACACTCATTTAACACTAGCATGTCATGATATCTCCATAGATAGGAGGAAATCATGAAAAAAATAATGAGTTTATTACTTGTTGGCTTTGTTTGTTTGCAGGCGAGTGCTGTGGATTTAGGTATCATAAAGGTAGAAGCCAAAGTAGATACAGAAGTGGTCAAAGATCTGCATGGCGAAGCGCTAAAATCTGCTGACCTTGCG
>JALSPX010000225.1 GCA_026985755.1 Sulfurovum sp.
TAATATCATACTCTTCGAGCTCTCTGATAATATCGATAACCTTTGTATTTCTTGTATCTGGACAATCCTCTTTAAAAGTTACACCCATTACCAATATATTTGCGTCTTTTATCTTCTTGTCATTTTTAATCAAGTGCTTAACCGTCTGCTCTGCAACATGTTTACTCATACTGTTGTTTATATGTCTTGCACCAAGTATTAGGTTTGGTTTATAGCCAAGTTGTTCTGCTTTGAAAGTTAGATAATATGGATCAACACCTATGCAGTGTCCGCCAACAAGACCCGGTTTTAGCTTAATAAAGTTCCATTTTGTAGCAGCTGCGTCAATGACTTCGTTTGTATCGATACCCATAGTGTCAAAGATAAGTGCAAGTTCGTTTATAAGAGCGATATTTACATCTCTTTGAGTATTTTCTATAACCTTACTTGCTTCTGCTACTTTGATTGAGCTTGCCAAGAAAGTTCCAGCTGTAATAATACTTTTGTATAACTCATCAACCTCTTTTGCAATCTCTGGGGTTGAGCCAGATGTAACTTTAAGTATTTTAGTAACTGTATGCTCTTTATCGCCTGGGTTAATTCTCTCTGGGCTGTATCCGGCAAAGAAATCTTCGTTAAATTTTAACCCACTTGTTTTTTCGAGCTCTGGAACACAAACTTCCTCTGTAACACCTGGATAAACTGTTGATTCATAGATAACAATATCACCCTTTTTAAGAACCTTGCCAACACTTTGAGATGACTTTATAAGCGGTGTTAAGTCTGGTCGATTATCTTTATCAATTGGAGTTGGAACCGTAACTATATAGATATTACAATCAGCAATATCATCTAGGTTTGTAGTAAACTTCATGCCATTATCAAGAGCTTCTCGCATTTGATTTTCATCAAGCTCTAATGTTCTATCATAACCATCTTGCAGTTCTTTGATTCTTGCTTCATTGATATCAAAACCAACGACAGGGTATTTAAAGCTAAAAGCGTGAGCTAACGGTAAACCTACATATCCTAGACCTACAATGGCTAATTTTTTATTCATTTATTTTGCTCCTTTTATGGTATTGCTGAAAAATGATGATACTAGTGATTGCACTTTATTTCCTTTTGTATTTTTATTATTTTAACATTATTAAACTTCACATTTTTTGCATTATACATTTATTGCCTCACTTTTTGATATATTTTCATAACAACTATCTTTTTTGATTGTTACGGATTAATTCCATTTGTAGCTCCTCATACTCAGCCTTTTTTCGTTCTATAAACTTTTTAGTAAGAGTAATCTTCTCTTCTATTCCCTTTTGCGTGAGAAGATATTTGTATTTTCTTTTGTTTTTGGCTTTGTAAAAATTATCTGCTTTTATGAGACCTTTTTCTATCAATGCCTTCAAGACATAGTTAACCTTACCCACACTTATGCCAAGCTCATCTGCTATAGACTTTTGAGACTCAATGACTTCGGCTTTTCTAAGTAGTGTTAAAGTCAGCTCTTCGTTTTGCATAAATGCCCCGAAATTTTTGGATTCAATTTTTGAATTATATCTTGAATAGTCTTAATAGTCTTTAGTCGTTAGTCTTGTAGGTTTCTTTTTATGTTTTTTATCAGTCCTGTTATCATTCTGCTTATCTCATCTAGTTCGACTATCCAGCGTTCGCCTGTTGTTTTCTCAATATATGAGATATTCATCCCTACATAGATTTGCGTTTGAACTTCAGCCACAGAAGCCCTAGCGATATCTAAAAATCTCATTGTTTCCTTATCTGAAATTCGCTCTATTCCTTCTGCAATATTAGAAGGAACAGATAAGCCACTTCTGGTTATCTGATCCCTGAAACCAAAATCTTTCAATTCTGCCAATACCAAATAAATCTCTGAAGACAAATC
>JALSPX010000226.1 GCA_026985755.1 Sulfurovum sp.
TGGGAGAGAGAAGCAATCTCGTCTATCTCCTCTGCTTTATATGCAGGTGCGTAGGTATGCACTTCTTTACCAAAGGTTTCATGGGCGAGTTTGGCTTCATGTAGCCCAGAAGCACAACAGCCATCCAAATAAGGTTTTATAGTAGGAAAACTCTTCCAAAGAGCATAGCCTTTGAGCGCCAGTAGTACCTTGGCACTACATTGCCTTTTGATATATGCAATAATCTTTAGATTGTGTAGGAGTTTTTGCTCTTCTAATATCCAACAAGGTGAAGTTATCTTTTTATAATTTTCTATGTTCATAAAGTATTATAGCCAAGCTACTCTTAGTATGCTTTAAGGGATATTCGGGTAAAATCGCGTCCAAATAATAGCATGACATGTCATGTACCTTAAATATATTCAGGAGATTGGAATGAAAAGAACATACCAACCACACAGTACCCCAAGAAAAAGAACACACGGATTTAGAACAAGAATGAAAACCAAAAATGGTAGAAAAGTTATCTCTGCAAGACGTGCAAAAGGTAGAAAAAGACTTGCAGTATAAGTCTTTTGTAGGTGAGTAGTATTAGCAAAATTAAACATTTTACTAGGATACAAACCACAAAAGAGTTTAATAGAGTCTATAAGCACTCCACTAAAACGTGGCACACACCATACTTTGTACTTTTTTATCAGCATCATGATGCCTACAAAGTTGGATTTGTTGCTTCAAAAAAAATTGGAAATGCAGTTCATAGAAATAGAGCAAAGCGTTTGCTTAGAGCACATTTCATAGAAAATATTGATTTGTTAGCCAGTGGGTCATATGTTTTGGTCGCAAAACCTGATATTCTAAGTAACAATTACCTAGAAACCAAAAAATCATATCTTCATGCACTTAAAAAGTGCTCTGCATTAACATAAAAAATACTATACTACAAAACTATTAACTTAAAGGTAATACTTTGGAACAACAAGATTTAAATAAACGACTTCTTTTAGCACTGGTGCTTTCTCTTTTTGTATTTATAGGATATGGTTATCTATTTCCTGTGAAAAAGCCTATAGCATCAGAAACTCAGATAAGTAAAAATACCTCAAACACAAAGCAGAGCCCTACGGCTATAACGTCAAACAACAAGTCTGCTCCTGTGACTACTGCAGCAGTGACAGAGAAAAATACTCCTGTGCATAGTGCAGGTAAAACGATTGCTACAATAAAGGCGAATCACTTTATCTGGAGTATAGATGAATTTGGGCGCATAGCACAAGTTGAACTTTTAGAAGATAAATACAAGCATGAGAATGGTGATACATTAAAATTGTTTGATGCCTCAAAAGTCAAGCCACTAGAAATACGATTTGCAGATGCAAAATTGAATGAAGAAGCGTTTACAGTACCCTATGTAAATAGTACAGAGAAAAATATCAATGTATCCACAGGAACTAAAACGATCACCTTGGTACAAAAATTAAGTACGCTGACAGTTACTAAGCAGATTACAGTACATCCTAATGGTGCTTATGAAGTTTCTATAGATACCTCTTCCCCTACACAATACTTTGTGACACCTGGACATAGACCTATGGCAGATACATCGAGGTATATGTTAGTTCGAGGTGTACTAATCAAAGGTGCTGATGGTATTATTACTACCATAGAAGATGGTGATGCTGAAGGGTATGAAAAATTCCCAAAAGCAAAAATAGCTTCAGCTTTTGATAGATATGTTGCTAGTATGTTTTATGACTTTGACAAAGGTCTTGATGTATCGATACTCAAAGAAGAGAATGGTGATCCTTTGATTTTTGTACAAGGGGATGCATCTTTAAAATTGAGTGGATATATTGGTCCAAAAGAGTATAAAGTACTTCAATCCATT
>JALSPX010000227.1 GCA_026985755.1 Sulfurovum sp.
GTTGTTTCATTGTATGAATCCTTTAAATTTTTTTATAAGTATAGTTTATTTTTATTATAAGTAGTTTATAAAATTAGGTGCAATAAAACAAAAAGCACCATTACGCTATAATCGCGACAATATTAACGAGGGGTCTGGTAACCTCAAAGGATAAGAGTATGAGCGAAACTATAGAAAAAAAAGCAAGCTATAATCCCAAAGAAGTAGAAGACAAATATTATAAAATCTGTGAAGCACGCGGCTACTTTGAGATAGAGGGAAATAAAGAGATTCAAGAAGCAGGAACAGATGGGAAAATAAAAACCTTCTCCATCATGATGCCACCACCCAATGTCACAGGAAGCCTACATATAGGACATGCCCTTACCTTTACCTTGCAAGACATTATCACGCGTTATAAACGTATGGATGGCTACAAAACACTCTGGCAACCAGGTACTGACCATGCAGGTATCGCGACACAAAACATCGTAGAGAAGCAACTTTTGGCTGAAGGTACGACCAAAGAAGAGATAGGACGTGAGAAGTTTTTAGAACGTGCGTGGCTACAAAAAAAGACAAGTGGAAACAATATTGTCCATCAGATGCGTAAGCTGGGTGTTACCCCTGCATGGCAACGTGAGCGTTTTACGATGGATGAGGGACTCAAAGAAGCGGTAAAAGAAGCGTTTGTCTCACTCTATAATGAAGGACAAATCACACAAGATACCTACATGGTAAACTGGTGTACACACGATGGTGCACTCTCTGACATCGAAGTGGAACACGAAGAAGTCAATGGTAAGTTCTACACCATGATATACAAATTTGCCGATGGCTCTGGAGAGCTTGAAGTAGCCACTACCAGACCAGAAACCTACTTTGGAGATACGGCTATTATGGTACACCCTGATGATGCACGCTATAAAGACATCGTCGGTAAAGAAGTACTGTTGCCACTAACAGACAGAAAGATAAAAGTCATTACAGATGAACATGTAGACATGGAGTTTGGTACAGGTGTGGTAAAAGTCACCCCTGCACACGACCAAAATGACTATGCTGTAGGGCAAAGACATAATCTAGAGTTTATCAAAGTCTTTGATGAAAAAGGCATACTCAACGACTACTGTGGGGAGTTTGCAGGATTAGAGCGTCTTGAAGCGCGTCCTGTCATCGTTAAAAAGCTTGAAGAAGAAGGCTATATCGTCAAGATAGAAGAGCATCTGCACCAAGTGGGGCACTGTTACAGATGTAAAAACATTGTAGAGCCGTTCATCTCAACACAATGGTTCTTGAGCGCTGAGATGGCACAGAATTCTATACAAAAAGCAAAAGATACGACCAAAGAGAGAGCAGAAAAAGGTTCAAGCCTCTTCCACCCTCCTCACTGGATAAACTCTTACACTGCATGGATGGATGAGCTTAGACCTTGGTGTATCTCTCGTCAACTATGGTGGGGACACCGTATCCCTGTTTTTACTTGTGAAGATTGTAATCACACATGGGCAGACAAAGCAGACGAACCAGAGGCTTGTCCAAAATGTAGCTCAAAAAAGCTCACACAAGACCCAGATGTACTAGACACGTGGTTCTCCTCTGCCCTATGGGCGATGTCGCCTTTAGGTTGGGGGAACAATGGCAAGATGGCTGAGACCTACAATGACACAGACATGGAAGAGTTCTACCCTAACAGCCTGCTTATCACTGGTTTTGACATTATGTTTTTCTGGGTCGCACGTATGATGATGATGGGAGAGCACTTTCAGGGAAAACTCCCATTTGAAGACATCTATATGCATGCGCTTGTGCGTGATGAGCATGGGGCAAAGATGTCCAAATCTAAAGGCAATGTGATAGACCCACTTGATATGGTAGAAGAACACTCTGCAGACATCATACGCTTTACTTTGGCGTATCTTGCGGTACAAGGGCGTGACATTAAGCTAGGGGCGAAGAACCTCGAGCAGTTTAGAAACTTTACAAATAAGCTTTATAATGCTACGAACTACCTGCAACTCAATGTCGATACTTTTAAAGACTTGAATGAAATAAAAGTCGTTACACCGCTTGGACGTTACATGGAGAGTCGTTTGGCTGAGGCAGTTGAGAAAGTAAGAGATAGCCTAGATACCTACAATTTCTCAGACGCAGCCAAAGCACTCTATAATTTCGTGTGGAACGAGTTTTGTGACTGGGGGATTGAGTACTCTAAGGCAGACAGAGAGAGTATCCCTGAGCTTGGAGCCATCTTTAAAGAGACACTGAAGATGGTCTCTCCATTTATGCCGTTTATCTCTGACCACCTCTACCACAAACTCAGTGGCACCACACTTGAAGAGGGAGAGTCACTCATGGTTTTACCCTTCCCTAAAGAGATAAAAGCAGATGAAGAAGCAGAAAAAATGTTTGCTATCATCGAAGAGTCTATTACTGCCCTACGTCGTGCGAAAGTAGTCATAGATATGGGTAACTCTAAAATTGACAAAGCCTACATCAAACTAGATCCAACGGCTAAGATAGATACCCAAATGGCTAAACCATTTATAGAAAAACTTGCCAAAGTGCTAGAGATCGAATTTGTCGATGCAAAAGTAGCAGACAGCATCACCGATGTATCTGACAACTTAGAAGTCTACTTACCTACAGGTGAGATAGACATGACACCTATCATTACCAAGCTTACACGCCAAAAAGAGAAGCTTGAAAAAGAGATACAGAAGCTTAATGGCATGCTGAACAATGAAAGATTTGTAGCCAATGCCCCTGAAGCAGTCATCGCGGAGAATAAACAGGCATTGGAAGATGCGAACAATAAAATGACAAAAGTAAGCGCAGAGCTTGAAGGGTTTGGTGTATAATGCAAGAACTTGTGAAATCAGCCTATGAAGCACTGCTGGCAAAAGAATACGACAAAGCATTAGAGCTCTACAGAGCATTAGAAGCCAAAAAAGAGCCTACCTCTTACTACTACCTAGGTTTTCTTTACTTTAGAGGGCATGGTGTAGTACAGGACACCAAAAAAGCCTTTGACTACTACCTAGAGGCTGCCACACGCGAAGTACCACTTGCACAGTTTGAAGTGGCACTCATGCTTGAAAATGGTGAAGGCTGTGAGAAAAATGAATCAGAAGCAGCATTTTGGTACGAAGAAGCGGCCAAACGTGGAAATATCGATGCCTTTAACAACCTTGGAGCGATGTTTAAAGAGGGTCGTGGTGTCATACAGGACTACAACAAAGCCTTTATACTTTTTTCTAAAGCTGCCGAGGCTGGCAATGCCAAAGCACAGTTTAACCTCGGTGCCTTATACGACATGGGATTAGGCTGTGAAGAAGACAAGGAAAAAGCCATAGAGTACTGTAGAAAAGCAGCCTATCAAGGACATGAAATGGCTAAGGGTATCATCAAACGTATGCAGTCTGATGGGCAGATTGTTTTTTAAACCAAATTCTATTGTATATTTTGGGTTATAGTCTCAGCCAAATATTTTGTTTCAAAGTCATTGATACTCATCGGTTTACTATAAAGATATCCTTGGTAAAATAAATCTTTAGCAAGATTACAGATACTCTCTTTTTGACTCTCTTCTTCAATGCCTTCTATAATAATTTTATATCCAAATTGACGCCCAATATCTAAAATTGTTTTCATCAAAATAAGTTCATTGGGATTGATATCGATATTTTTTACAAAAATTCTATCAATTTTTAAGGTGTGAAATGAGAGTTTTTTCAGGTAAGAGAGTGATGAATACCCTATTCCAAAATCATCTATCGCACATTTTATACCATGACTTTTTAAATCATTAATGACTTCTTGAGTACTTGAGAAGTTATCAATCAGAGATCGTTCGGTAATCTCTAACATAATATCACTGGTATTCAAACCATAGGATTTTAGTTTCTTTAAAAACTCTTTGGCAAACTTTTTTTCTATGAGTTGTGTGGCATTAATATTGATAGAAATATACGCTAATCTCCATATATTATCATGTTTCCATTTGGAAATTTGAGCAAAAATTTTATCAATAATCCACCATGTTATTTTTGATAAAAGACCCGCCTTTATAGCAATATCAATAAATGAATCAGGAGAAAGTAGTCCCTTAGTCGGATGTTGCCAACGTAATAGAAGTTCTGCTGCTACCAAAGAATTATCGTTCATCTTTACAATCGGTTGTAAAAAAAGTTTGAATTGATTACGTTGTGTAGCATAAGCTAGATTATGTTGAATCATAAATAGCTCTTTTTGTTTTTTGTCCAATATGTGATTGTAATATGCAATATGATTTGTTTTTGTTTTTGCTTGGTACATCGTTAGGTCTGCATGACGTAGTATTTCATCTGTGTCTTTATTTTCTGGTTTAATAAGAATAATACCAATACTTGCTTGTATATGTAAATGGATATCATTCACAATAAACGGTTTATCAAATATCCTTTGAATATTTTTAATATATTGTTTCATTTTCTCTGTAGAACTTTTTTCATTTTTTGATATATAGGGCACGAGCACAATAAATTCATCACCGCCTAAACGACTTAAAATCGATTCATCTTTTATGGCTTTTTCTAAACGCTCAGAAACGCCAAGAAGTATCTTGTCTCCTATAGCATGCCCCATAGAATCATTAATACTTTTAAATTGATTTAAATCTAAATAAAAAAGTGCCGAATAGTACTCTTGATGCTTTATATCTGTCACCATATTCTGGATATATGACCTAAAGCCCCTACGGTTTAATAATCCTGTCAATGCATCATGTTTAACCATATATTCAAGTTCTTCTATAGCAGTATGTTCTTTGGTTTTATTTTCAATCATACCAATGCCCGTATAACTCTCATTCACTTTAAATGTAAATGCCTTAATATCAAACCAAAAATTTTCTCCAAATAAAGATGTATATGGACCAGTATATGCACTTGAGCCCTCTTTAAATGCTTGCATAAAAACATTTTTGGGACGTGTATCTGGTAATTGATGAATATTCATTCCCACAAGATCTTCTCTATCTCTCTTAAATATATCTCCTAAGGCATCATTCGTATCCAATATTTTTAAATTTTCATTATAGGTAAATATTCCAAGTGGCGCATTTTTAAAAAGTTCATGCATAAACATATGTTCAGATTTTAAGCTATTGATCTCTTTTTTTTGCATATAAATACTGTACAAGGTAGTAATTTGAGTTATAATATATACCAATAGTATCATTGAAATCATATTATTTAATGGCATATCTTCAATAGAAGGTAGAGAAAATATAAGTGGCAATAAGAGAATAAGAATATAAAGAATGCTAAGCCGTATATCATTAAAAAGTACAGATATTGATCCTGCAGATACACCCAATAAAACCGTAACAATAAACAGCTGATAATAGTAACTTACTTCATAAATAAAATAGATGCCTAATAGGCTAAATATCGATGCTGTAATAATCGCTGCCAAGGCAAATTTTTTATACCAAGTTTGCATAGTAAATTTATTAGGCTTTTTATAAAAAAGATAGGTACAGTATGACCTATATGTAATAAGAGATAAGAAAACAATATCCCAAATTAAAATTTTTGTTGATAAGAAGGGGTAGAGTGCATATGTGACCATAATACTCAAAAAAGCAATAAGCAAAAAACTTTTTTTTGAAAACCCATATAACCTTTCAATGATAGTACTATCTATAGTGCTTATGTCTTTGATACTATTAAGTATTTTGTTGGGAGTTTTCATACTTGTTAGTATACATGAAAAAACTTATGAAGTAACAGTACCATGAGCTCTAATTATAGTTCATTGGCAGTTTTAATAATATCCAATCCAAATCGTTCGCGTAAATATTGTAATTCAATACTCAATTTACTCTTGAGTATATCTTGATCAAAATCCATTAAAGAGAGTGTTTTTTTATGTTGATTACTAAAATTGGAAACATTGAGTGACACTTTAATAGCACCCTTGTTCAAAGCAATTTCTTTATATATAGAAGCGAGCATTGATTTAAAAAGTGTCTCAGAAAAAACCCTATCTACAGTCACACTTTGCTTTACTTTTATCCCATACTCATAATTTATCTTTAAATAGTATGTCGTTGGATTTACACCTAATTTCATCACCATATAGACAATATGTCGTGCCATTATCATCACTCGACGACGTACTTCATCTACATCATGAATGGCATCAAAGGTGCGGCTAATGCCTATAGATTTTCGGTCACTTGTGGCATTGATCGCTTCATTGTCAGTACCAGTGACCCTATGATAGAGTTGAATCCCAGGTTTTTTCCAGTCATAGAATAGTGCTTTATTACGTTTGATGTCACCCAATGTTTTTATATAGTGCTTAGCGAGTCGTCCTTGAAAGCCTTTTCCTATTCCAGGAAATGCTTTAATAGGTACATCTTCGATATACGCATCTATATCTTTGACTTCATACACACCATAGGGTTTGGCAGATTCAGTGGCTAATTTGGCTATCCACTTGGCCCTAGAGATACCAATAGAGACAGGGATATCAAAGTGTTTTATTATTTTTTCTTGTAACGCTTTTGCAAATGTGTAGACCTTATCATCCTCAATCCATCCAGAGACATCACAAAAAAACTCATCGATGCTAAATTGTTCTACTTTTGGTATGTGTGCTCTCATAAAGTCATGCATCTTATGCGAGATGGTATGATAGAGTGGATAGTTAGAAGGGACCACAACCATCTCTGGGCAGAGTTGTAAAGCTTGGGCTAAAGGCATAGCCGTCTTTACACCTTTTGCTCTAGCTTCATAAGATGCAGTAGTCACAATTCCACGTATTTTTGGGCGTCCATCTATCGTATCTACAAAATAGTTTTCAAAGGTCTTTTTTTTGTCAGAATAAAAAACAGGCGTCACAAAGGCACCAGCATTTTCATTCATGAGTTTAATATTGGTACGCTTTTTGTTAAATATCTCTAAATTAGAGCGTGAACCTACACACATAGCAATACCTTTGAGCTTTTCATCCACAGAACGCTCAGCAGAAGCAAAAAAAGAGTCTATATCTATATGAAGAAACATAAGTTACATATCCAAAGGACTAACCACCCTACCCTTGTTCATCTGGGCTACCACAAGCGAAAAAACAGGATGCTTTTTATTGTGGAAGAATATATAATGTTTTATCCAAAATACATACGTCTTTTCTGTAGACATGCTATAGTGCTTAAAGCGTATCTTGTCGCGTACTATATCCAATAATTTCTTCTTGATACTCACAGTAAACTCCTTTATGTTTAAGTGACAAAATGTGCTTTTATTGTTTAAATCGACAAATAAATGTACAAAATGTTCAAATATCGCCAAATAACCTATTAAAAACACATATAATACTTAAGAATGGTAACTAATTTTTTTTCATATTCATTAAAAGTATTGCATATTGACATATTTTTAACAATTAACATGTATTTTAAGTGTTTACCCAAATCCGTAAATAGCCCAAACCAAACACCTTCCTCGTTCCCACGTTGCACGTGGTAACGCACACTCCAACCCAAAAAACTACCAAAAACGCTCCACCTTCAACAAACTATCAACACCTTCATAATCTCTAGCACTAGAGTATCGCCAATGTTTAGCTTCATCTACATAACCACGTTTTACAGGGTTGTGATGGATATATTTAATCTTACTTATCATCATGACATCTGTTTGCATGAGTTTTGGTTGTAAACCCTCTTGCCATACCTGATAAGTTCTGTCAGATTTGTGAGCTTTTTTATAAAATGCCAATTGTTCCAGTATAGTTTTTACATTTTCTTTTTCTAAAAGCTTGATGAGTTGTCTAGCTGTATGTCTTTTGAACTTTGCCATAGATTGAGCTATGTCGTCACTCTGGGTTACGATGTGGATATGATTTTCAAGTATCACATACGCATAGAGTTTTAAGTTATCTGTGTGCTGTAAGTATGTAAAGCTTTCAAGTAGTATCTCTACACTCTCTTTTCTTGTAAAAAGAGGTATCCAATTGAGTACTGTACAGGTGATAAAATGTGGATGTGTCGGTTCGTATATTTTGTACCTGCTTCTACCCATTGTTTTATCCTTTTTCTTGTATTATAGATAATAAAAACATTGGAGTGTAAAAATATGTCATATTGTCATATAATTTATAGTTGCGATATGCATTCCCACTGAGGACAGTGGGAACGAGAAGAATAG